>DASUPX010000159.1:0-18810 GCA_036280905.1 Rubrobacter sp.
TTTGGCGCTCTCGATGCCGAGGTCTTCGGCATCAGCTCCGATTCGGTGGAGTCGCACAAGAGTTTCGCCGAGAACAACCAGTTGCCTTTTGACCTCTTGAGCGATGAGGGCGGAAAGGTGCGGCAACTCTACGGCGTTCCAAGTACCCTCGGCCTGATGCCCGGCAGGGTGACCTACGTCATAGACAAAGAAGGCAACGTGAGACGAATATTCTCGTCCCAACTTGCGGTGTCCAGGCACGTAGAAGAAGCGCTGGAAGCCCTGGCGGAGATCTCACAGTAGATCTGCGCCGACCGTCTTCACCCGTGGGGTGCTGAAAGCTGATGGCTAACAGCTGAGAGCTATTTAATCGGTGCGCCCATTGCATGGTATCCACCGTCGACGTGGATCAGCTCCCCGGTGGTGGCCGGCCACCAGTCCGAGAGCAGGCTGACGACGGCCTTTCCGACCGGTTCGGGGTCGGTCGTCTCCCAGCCAAGGGGGGCCTGGCGTCCCCACTCGCCCTCGATCTCTCCGAAGCCGCTGATACCTTTCGCGGCGAGCGTCTTGATCGGTCCTGCCGAGACAAGGTTGACCCTGATGCCGCGTCCGCCGAGGTCGCGGGCGAGGTAGCGTGAGGTGCTCTCCAGGGCGGCTTTGGCTACCCCCATCCAGTCGTAGGCCGGCCAGGCGATCCTGGCGTCGAAATCCAGGCCCACGACGGAGCTTCCTTCGACGAGAACATCGGAGAGGCCCACGGTAAGGGCCTTCAGGGAATATGCCGAGGTCTGGAGGGCCGTTGCCACGGACGGCCATTCCGCGGTGAGAAAGTTGCCGCCGAGGGCATCCTCGGGGGCGAAGGCGATGGCGTGCACGATACCATCGAGCGTTCCCCAGCGTCCGTTGATGTCTTCGGCGACGGCGGCGATGTCTTCGGGCCTGTTCACGTCGAGCTCCAGGATGGCCGGTTCGGGGTCGAGGCGTCTGGCCGTCCTCTCCGTGAGGCTTTTCGCACGGCCGAAGCCGCTCAGTACGATCTCCGCCCCCTGCTCCTGGGCGAGCCGCGCGGCCGAGTAGGCTATGGAGCGCCGGTCCAGGACCCCCGTGACCAGTATCTTCTTCCCATCAAGCAATCCACCCATCTCGCCTCCTGTTTTTCTTACCTCCAGCTGGCTCGGCACAGTCTAGGGGACGAGCCAGGTCCTCGCCAGGTTCGGAAAATCCGATGATTAATCGCGGCCGGTGCGGGTAAGAGGAATTACGGTTAACATACGCGACAGCGTGGAGAGGGAAACCCACTTTGATGTAAACCGGATGCGTACGCTTCGTGCGCACTGTGGTGCCGGTATTCCGCGCGAGCGGATGTCGCGCAAGGGAAAGGAGTAGAGATGGCAGAAGACACCGAGGTACGTACTTACGAACCTGCCGAGGAGTTCGCCTCGCAGGCCAACGTAAACGACGCATCTGTCTACGAGGAGGCCCAGCAGGATTACGAGGGCTTCTGGGCCGAGCGGGCCGGTGAGTTGCACTGGTTCAAGGAGTGGGACCAGGTCCTCGACTGGGATCCGCCAGAGGCCAAGTGGTTCGTGGGTGGCAAGCTCAACGTCTCGTACAACTGCCTCGATTACCAAGTCGAGCAGGGCAGGGGCGACAAGACCGCCATACTGTGGGAGGGTGACGAGCCGGGTGACAGCAGGACCTTCACCTACTCGGAGCTTCTGGCCGAGGTCGAGAAATTCGCCAACGTGCTGAAGGGCCTCGGGGTAGAGAAGGGCGACCCGGTGGCGGTCTACCTGCCCATGATCCCCGAGTTGCCCATTACCATGCTGGCCTGCGCCCGCATCGGCGCCCCTCACTCCGTCGTCTTCGGCGCCTTCTCCGCCGACTCGTTGCGCGACCGGATCAACGACTGTGAGGCCAAGGTGCTCGTCACCGCCGACGGCGGACCGCGCGGGGGCAAGGTTACGCCGCTGAAGGCCAACGCCGACGAGGCCCTGCAGGACACGCCTTCTATACAGAGCGTGGTCGTCGCGCAGCGCTCGGGCGAGGACGTGGACATGACGGAGGGCCGCGACCAGTACTGGAACGACCTGATGGAGGACGCCGACGAAGAATGTCCGGCCGAGGAGATGGACTCGGAGGACATCCTCTACATCCTGTACTCCTCCGGATCCACTGGCAAGCCCAAGGGCATCGTGCACACCACGGGCGGCTATCTCACTCAGGTCAAGGCCACGACCAGGTGGGTGCTCGACGTCAAGGATGAGGATGTCTACTGGTGCCAGGCCGACATCGGGTGGGTGACGGGTCACTCTTACCTCGTGTACGGGCCCCTCAGCAACGGTGTGACCACCGTTCAGTTCGAGGGGACGCCCAGCTACCCCGGCCCGGACCGGCACTGGGACCTGATCGAACGCCACGGGGTAACCATCTACTACTCGGCGCCGACCGTGATCCGGGCTTTCATGAAGCAGGGCACGGAGCACCTCGAGAAGCACGACCTCTCGTCTCTGCGGCTGCTTGGTACCGTCGGGGAGCCAATCAACCCGCGGGCGTGGGAGTGGTACTACGAGAACGTCGGCGGGGGCAGGTGCCCGGTCGTGGACACGTGGTGGCAGACGGAGACCGGCGCGATCATGATAGCGCCCCTACCCGGCCTGACGGCGACCAAGCCAGGCAGCGCCACCCGTCCCTTCCCCGGCATCTTCGTCGACATCTACGACGAGGAGGACAACCCTATAGAGGGTGCGGGCAAGGGCAACCTGGTCATTACCAAGCCGTGGCCAAGCATGCTCCGGACCATCTACAAGGACCCCGAGCGCTTCCGCGAGACCTACTGGGAGAGGCTCGGCGACAAGTACTTCGTCGAGGACGGGGCCGAGCGCGACGAGAACGGCTACTACACCATCACGGGCCGGATAGACGATGTTATGAACGTCTCCGGGCACCGCATCGGCACGATGGAGGTCGAGAGCGCGCTCGTCTCCCATGAGGGCGTGGCCGAGGCAGCCGTCATCGGGCGCCACGATGAGGACAAGGGTCAGGCCATCGTGGCCTACGTCATCCTCGAAGGTGACAGCGAGGGCTCCGACGAGCTGATACAGGAGCTCAACCAGCAGGTCAGGAAGGCAATAGGCCCCCACGCCAGGCCAGAGGAGATCATCTTCAGCCCGGACCTTCCAAAGACCAGGAGCGGCAAGATCATGCGCCGCGTCCTCAGGGGCGTCGCAGAAGGGGAGGACGATCTGGGAGATACCTCCACCCTCGCCGACCCCTCCGTGGTCGACGACCTGAAAGAGGCCCGTCGCCAGTCGTAACCTCTGGATAACCAGAAGAACGGCGGAAACAGGCGGGGCGCCAGTCCCGCCTGTTTCTTGCGGTAAACGGGGCCTTTTCGGGCGATACTGGGTATCGTGCCGCATGCAGACCCTGGTGCCTGAAATCTGTAGCCCGAAACCCGTATTCGTGCAACCTTGGGGACCCGTCTGCGTATGTACGGGTGTAGTAAAATATGTGGCAGTAAATCTGCTAGGAGGAAAACAAATTGCCAGTTGGATTCGGCGGTTACCTGTTAATTATGGTCGTCGGTATGCTCATCTCGGGGGCCGCGGCCCTGTGGGTCAGGAGCTCTTACTCCAAGTTCTCGAAGCAGAGGAGCGCCAGCGGGCTCACCGGCGCCCAGACGGCCAGGATGATACTCGACCGTAACGGCTTGTCGAACGTCAGGGTCGAGCCCGTGGCCGGGCAGCTCACGGACCACTACGACCCGCGAAGCAAGGTCGTCAGGCTCTCCGAGGACAACTACACGAAGAACTCCATCGCCGGCGTCAGCGTGGCGGCCCACGAGGTGGGACACGCCATCCAGGACGCCAGCGGCTACGTGCCCATGAAGCTCAGGGCCGGCATCTTCCCGGTCGTGAACATCAGCAGCCAGTTCTGGCCGATGGCCTTCATCTTCGCCTTCTTCGTAGGTGGTGCGGCGACGCCCCTGGGTTCGCTCCTGATCAACGTCGCCGTCATCCTGTTCGTGGGTGTTCTGGCCTTCCACCTCGTGACGCTTCCGGTGGAGATCAACGCCTCCACCCGCGCCTACGGGCTCCTGACGCAGTACGGGATCCTGTCCGGTTCGGAGGCCGCTGGCACGAGGCGGGTCCTGACCGCTGCGGCTTTCACCTACATCGCGGCGGCCCTGACGGCGGTGCTCACCTTCCTCTACCTGTTCCTGGCAAGCAGGCAATAAAGAGCCATCAGCTGATCGCCAGCTGACAGCTGAAATCGAAAGGCGGGGCTCCGGCCCCGCCTTTTTCATGCTGGGCAACGCCCGCTATAGAGTTGTAGAATACGCGCGTCATGGAAGATGTTCGTCGCATAAACAATCGCCGGCGCAGGCTCAGGACCGTGGGAGAGCCGCATCCCTGGGAGCCGAGGCACATGCGTCTCTCTGCGATGCGCTTCGCCGAGTCAGTGGGAAAGCCGGAGGAACGGCGCAACGTGACGCTCGGGGTAGTACAGCACCTCTGGCGCTCTGCCGTACCTTTCCTGGCGTTCTATCCTCCCGAGGGCGTAAGGGTCACAGAGAACAGGTTGTACACGCCAGCCCCCCCGAAGTCGGTGGACGACACGGACTACCTCGCCGGGGTGGAGGCGCACAAGAGGGCCTTCGCCCAGGATCTGGAGGACGCCATGGTCCCCGCTGGGCACCTGCCGGGGTACTTCGAGATTCCCACGGAGGAGGGGTGGCGGATCACCCTCGACCTCGTTGGTGGGCGGCTGCGGCTGGCTGACGCCTGGGGCCTCAATTCCGAGAGGAGGGTGGCCGGAGACCTCGCCCCGTTCGTGTGGGCCTACCGCAACTGCGGTTTCTGTCTGGTCACCATCTACGACAAGGACATCGGCGCCGTTCGCGATGATCTTCTCTTCGTCGCCAAGCGCGTCGGCGTCGAGCTCAGGTGGCGCAGGACCGCCGCCTGAACACCACGACGGGCGCCGCCGCGGCCGCCTTTACACGAACTTTTATCAAGAATAGTTATTGGAATCTCGGGTATAATGATCCTATTCGGGAAGTTTCGCCGGTTCTGCAGGAAGTTTCTTAGAGAGGTCGGAACAGATGCTTACGAGCCATAGCACCGGGGGGTTCGCTACCACAACCGCTCCTGAGGGGTTCGGTCTCGAAGAATTCGAGCGGGCCGGCCTCAGGACCGTGGAGCGGCGTTTTGGCCCCAAGGATACGATCTTTACGCCGGGGGACCCGGACGACCAGCTCTACTTCCTGCTCTCCGGCACGGTGCGCCTGTACAAGATCTACGGCGACTACAAGGAGGCCACGACGGCGCTCCTGAAGGACGGCGGCGTCTTCGGCAAGCTGAACCTCGTCGAGGGGCGCTGGCAGGACGTGTTCGCCGAGGCCGTAACCGAGGCCAGGGTAGCCAGCATCCAGAAGAGCTCCATAGAGCGGGTCATCAAGAACGACCCCAGCTTCGCCCTAAAGCTGTTCTCCTCTCTCTCCGAGAGGCTCAGGCAGTCCGACGAGGTCATAGAGAGCCTGCTCCACAGGGAGGTGTCGACCAGGCTGGCCACGCTGCTTTTGAACTTGAGCGAGCGCTTCGGCGAGGCCAACGGGGTTGGAACCCTCATAGACGTGCGTCTCACGCACCAGGACCTCGCCAACATGATCGCCTCCACCAGGGAGGCCGTCTCGAAGGTGATGAGCGAGTTCCAGCGCGACGGCCTGATCGAGAGCCGCAACCGCAGGGTGGTCATCGTGGACGGCGACGCCCTCTCCGAATACGCCTCGCGCCTGACTGGCCTGAGCATAGACGGCCAGGCCGCGATCTAGATAAGCATTCTGCCTGCGGCAGCTTATCAGCACGCTCGGCCTCGAAGGCCTCGCTTGTCGGGGGTTTGTGGTTCTAGCGTGCCAGGGGCGGCTCACGTGGTCGATGATTCCCCGGAAACTTTGTGGCACGGCGGGCGTATACTCGTACTAGTATGGAGTACACATCTACGGTGACATTAGGCGGCTGGCGCGAGAAGCTCGGGAGCCTCTCGGTCCGGCGCGCGAAACTGGACGACAAGGAGCTCGTCACCCGCACGCTCGCCGGGGATCTGCGCTCTTACGAGGAGCTGGTGAGCCGCTACGAGCGGCTGGTCGGGCGTGTCGTATACCCCTACGCGCGGCGTGAGATCTCCGTCGAAGACCTCGTACAGGAGACGTTCTTGCGTGCCTACGACCGCCTCGAGACCTTCAACCCGGACTACCGGTTCAAGACCTGGTTGCTCGCCATCGCCAACAACCTCGGCGTGGACACCCTCAGGCGCAGGCGTGAGATCGTTGAGTTCAACCCCGAGACCCACGCGTCCCTCTCCCACGGCCCTGAGGCCGAGGCAGTCGACGCTGATCGCGCCAGGGGCGTCAAGGAGGCCATAGCCACCCTTCCCGAGACCTACGGGGTGCCCCTGATCCTGCGCTACACCGAGGGCCTGAGCTACGCGGAGATAGCGGAGGTCCTTTCTATCTCCGTGCCGGCCGTGAAGAGCCGGCTCTTCCGCGCCCGCAACATGCTGGCGGGAAGGCTCGAAGAGGCGGGTGAGAGGGAATGAGCCTTTCCCGTCGGTGCGACCCGGAACCCATCTTCGAGCTCGCCGACGGCTCCCTGGGAGTGGAGAGAGTGCGTGAGGTCAGGGCGCATCTGGGGGATTGTGAGGCCTGCCGGAGCCTGTACGAGAGGGAGCTGCAACTCAACGCCTCCCTCGGGTCACTGGATCTCGAACCGTCAAAGTCTGTCTGCCCGGGCGTGGCGATGGCGCTGCCAACCCGGTCCTTCAGGGCGAGGGCGATGTGGGCCGTGCTCGCCGTCGTGCTGCTTCTGACCGCCTCAGCGGCCATGTTGCTCGAGGGATCCAACCTCGCAGTCCTCCCTATACAGACGGCCGGCATGTTCCTGGGCTTCGTGGCCAGCATGGCAGACATGGTGCAGGTCGTCTTCGCGGTCCTCGGCCCTGCGCTCCTCGTGGCCCTCGCCGTAGGCGCCGTCGTGGATCTCGCTATCGCCGCCGTGTACCTGACGGTATACCGTCGGCGGCGCGCCAGAGAGGCATGAGCTACTCTCCATCCTTGACGGGAATCAACACGCGGTCGCTGGTGGCCGTTTGCATCATGGTTCTCGGCCTCATCATCCTCATGCCCCTACCGGCGTGGGCCGATGAGCAGAGGCTCGTCGGCAACATCGTGGTCGTTGGGACGGAGGACGAAGTACGGACCGTTGCCGGCAACGTGACGGTACAGGGCCTTGTCGAAGACGACGTGCAATCCGGAAAGGGCGACATCACCGTTAGCCCAGGTGGCAGCGTGCGGGGCGATGTGGATGCCACTCTCGGCAACGTGAACATCCAGGGGCCCGTTGGTGAGGACGTTAACGCCGCGTTCGGCAAGGTGTACATCAACGCCCCTGTCGGCGGGGACGTCGACGTGGAGCACGGGGACGTGGAGTTGGGCCCGGAGGCCGAGATCTCGGGCGACCTCACTTACGGCGACGGCAAGTTCACCGGCGACAGCAGCGCCGTGAAGGGCGACTTCAGCGCCAGTGGGATGTCGTTCGGTCTGGATGAGTCTCACGGTACAAGCGTTCTCGGCTTCTTGGGGTGGCTGTTCGCCTCGCTCGCCTTCGCCGCCTGCGCGGTGCTTGCCGCCGTGGTAGCGCCGCGCTCGCTCGCAGCGGCGGCGCGGCGGGTCGGCGAGACGCCGGGGAGGGCGTTCGTTTACGGTATCGTATCTTTGCCCGTCTTCTTCTTGCTCTGCGTCGTGCTCGCCGTGACCATCATCGGGATACCGCTCATCCTGTTGCTTGCGCCGGCCTACCTGGCAGTCCTCTTCGCAGGGACGCTGGTGGCATCTTTCTTCCTGGGCACGAGGGTGCTGATGTTCACAGGCCGCTACAGGGTTGGCAACGCCATGGCCGCCGTGGTTGGTGCCCTCATCCTCGCCGCTACCACCTTCATCCCCCTCCTTGGGGACCTGATCCTCTACGCCCTCTGCCTCCTCGGAACCGGCGCCGTGATAATGGCGATTTTCAGGGTCAGGCGCTACGAGTTGTGAGCCGCAACGGAATATCGAAGCGGATGAAGGCACCTGTTAGTTCTCTGTAGCCTGTAGCCCCGAAGCGGCCTATTCGTCACCGCCGAGCCGCGAAAAGATGAGCGTATCCCTGACCGTACCGTCGGCGCCGAGGTCGTTGTTGTGCAGGGTTGCCTCGAGTCTGAATCCGGCTCGTTCGGCGACCCTCGCGCTCTTGTGGTTGCGGGGGTCGCATCTGATCTCGACCCGTCTTGCGCCAAGGGTGTCGATGGCGATGGCGGTTATTGCCTTTACCGCTTCGGTGATGTAGCCGCTGCCCGTGAAGCGGGTTCGGCACCAGTAGCCGATCTCGAACTTCGGCACGTCCCAGTCTATGCCCTGCAAGCCCGCGATACCCACCAGCGTGTCCGTCCCCTTCAGATACACGTGCAGCCTGAGCTCCGAACGCGCCAGAAAGGCCACCCGGGCCCTCCTGGTGCTGGCCTCCGAATCGGCGATGGTCTTGTGTTCGGTCAGCCACGCCATCCAGGGTGCGAGATCATCTCTGGACTCCCTGATGGCCGCGTGTAGTTCGGGACCGTCGCCGGGGAGGGGGCTTCTGAGCAGCAGCCGCTCCGTCTCGAAGCTCTCGGGAAAATCCACGAGTATGGGAGGCTTCATGTCTTGCTCCCCGTGGTCGCCTGCCTCCTATTCTAGACCTCGTTTGGCCGCGACGCCCCCGTTTGTACATCTGTATAACCCCGCCGGGCCGCGAAATTGCACGTTGGTCGAAGTTGCGCTTATACTGCGCAGGTATAAGGTTTCAGGAACAAGGAGCCTTCAGGACCATCGAGGCTTCGTATAATGGTTGGAGACCATATAATGGGAGTTCGAGAGTCCCGGGCCACGCGCGCCGGGCTAGGAAAGGAGAGTCAATGCGGATCGAGGAGATGCTGAAGTCGGGGAGCGGCGTGCGCCGGGCTCCCGGCATGAGTCGTAAAGAGTTTCTGAGGCTGGGCGGCGCCGGGGTGGCCGGGGCGGCCTTGCTATCCACCGCCGGCTGCGGCGTCTTCGAGAGCGGTGGCGGCGGCGGTGGCGGCGGCGGAAGCACGAAGACCGTTGCCTTCAACCTGGAAGATGCCGTACGGGACCTCGACTCGGCGACCACAACCGACTCCGTCTCCACCGACATCCTGCTGAACGTGATGAGCGGCCTTTACAGGCTAGACGTGAACACGCGGCCCGTGCCTGACATGGCAGAGAGCGTTGATATTAGCGAGGATCAGCTCAGCTACACCTTCAAGATACGCGACGGCGTCAAGTGGTCCAACGGCGACCCCGTTACCGCCCACGACTTCGAGTACGCCTGGAAGCGCGTCTTGAACCCAGACACGGGTGCCCAGTACGCCTACATCATCACCACCTTCGTCAAGGGCGCGGCCGAGTACAACGAGGGTGACGGGAGCGCCGATGACGTTGCGGTAAAGGCCACGGACGACAAGACGCTCGAGGTGGAGCTACTCGCCCCCTCGCCGTTCTGGCTCGGCCTGACCTCGTTCTTTACCTACCTGCCGCAGAACCAGAAGTTCGTCGAGCAGCAGGGCGAGGACTACGCCCTGAACAAGGACGCCCTCATCTTCAACGGACCATACGTCCTTTCCGACTTCAAGCCGACCCAGGGCGCGACGATGACCAAGAGCGACGATTACTGGAACAAGGCCAATGTGCCCGTCCAGAAGGCGGAGGGCAAGATCGTCAAAGAGCTCGACACCGCCGTAAACCTCTACGAGTCCGGCGAGCTCGACGTGCAGGGCATCGAGGGCGAGTACGTCGAGGAGTACAAGGACTCCCCCGAGTACCAGACCGTTACCTACTTCGCCACCTTCTACATGGTCGGCAACCAGAAAGAGGAAGTCTTCCAGAACCTCAACATCCGCAAGGCCATCCAGATAGGCTACGACCGGGACGCGCTGGTAAACCAGATCCTCAAGAACGGCTCCCCCGCGGCCCCCGGCTACGTGCCGTTCGGTATAGCCGGCCCTGGCAAGGAGACCTTCCGCGAGTACGTTGGGGCCGTCCAGCCGGAGTTCGACCCGGAGAAGGCCAAGAGCCTGTTCCAGAAGGGCACGGACGAGCTGGGTGGCAACCCCACCATAGAGCTGCTCGCCTACGACGACTCCACCGCCAGGGACATCGCCACGTTCCTGCAGTCGCAGTTCCAGGAGAACCTCGGGGCCAAGATAGACATCAAGGTCCAGCCCTTCGACCGGAAGCTCGAGCTAGAGTCGCAAGGCAACTTCCAGCTGAGTTGGCAAGGTTGGATCGCGGACTACAACGACCCGATGACATTCATGGACCTGTTCGAGAGCACGTCCTCATTCAACACCCAGAAGTACTCCAACCCCGAATACGACAAGCTCATCTCGCAGGCTAGAGAAGAGCTCGACCAGGACAAGCGCATGGACATGCTAAGGCAGGCTGAGATCATCCTGGTCGAAGACGACGCGGGGACCGCGCCCATGTACTACCAGGGCCAGGCGCTGCTGATCAAGCCGACCATCACGAGGTACGTCAACCAGCCTTACGGTGGTGGCAAGGACATCAGCCTCTGGCGGATCAAGGCCTAACGGAGGTCGGTAGAATGCGTAAGCCGTTGGCGCGTGGGGCTCTCGGGGCCCCCGCGCTTTCGCCGTCTGTGGCGAAGCTCGTTAGGAGGCTCTGACGCGATGTTGAGGTATGTGGCGCGGCGCCTGGTGATCATGTTCGTGACCCTGTTCGTGATCATCACCGTGACGTTCTTTATCAGCAAGGCGCTGCCAGGGACGCCCTTCGCCGACGACAAGCTGACCCCCCAGTCCAGGGAGGTACTCTTTGCCAAATACGGCCTGGACCAGCCCCTAATCGTCCAGTACGCCAAATACATGCTACAGGTGGCGCAGGGCAATCTGGGCGATTCTTTCTACTTCGAGAGCAGGCCCGTCACCCAGATCATTCTAGAGCAGGCGCCGGTCTCGGCCTTTATCGGCATACAGGCCGTCATTATGGGCCTGATACCTGGGCTCATCTTCGGTGTGGCGGCGGCCCTTCGTCACAATAGCGTGATCGACTACACGGCGACGGCTATTGCCGTGGCTGGTATCTCCGTGCCGAGTTTCGTGCTGGCCCCGATCATGCAGTACTGGATCGGCTTCAAGTGGGGTCTCTTACCGATAGCGTTCTTCGACAGTTGGGCGCACTCCATAATGCCGTCGGTGGCCCTCGCCGTCTTCGTGGTGGCGATCGTGGCCAGGTACGTAAGGTCCGAGATGCTGGAGGTCCTGGGGCAGGACTATGTCACCCTGGCCAAGGCCAAGGGCCTCACGTACGTGGCCGTGGTCGGCAGGCACGTGCTGCGCAACTCGCTCATACCCCTTGTCACGGTGTTGCTACCGCTGGTGGTGGGGATCGTCACGGGTTCTATCGTTATCGAGCAGATCTTCGCCATACCAGGCATAGGCACCTTGTTCGTGCAGTCCATCCAGGTAAACGACTACGCGACGATACTCGGGACGACTATTTTCTATTCGACTTTCTTTATCCTGGCCTTCCTGGTGCAGGACATCTTGTACGCGATAATCGATCCCAGAATCAGGGTCGCTTGAGGGAAGGATAGGTATGGAGACGAGTCAACGCCAGCTGACGCCGGAGCTCTTCGAGCCCGTAGGCGAGGACTTCAAGGACTACGAGAGGATTGCGGGCCCCTCCATAGGCTTCTGGAGGGATTCGTGGCAGCGATTCAAGAAGAACAAGGCCTCCCTGATCGGGCTGGTGGTGATCATCGCGCTGATCGTTACCGCCTACGTGGCGCCGCTGCTAGTTCCATACTCTCCCTACGCCCAGGACATGACTAGAGGCTACCTCGGCACTTCTGCGGAACACCTGATGGGCACGGATAAGTTCGGCCGCGACATGTTCGTCCGCGTCTGGGAGGGGATGAGGGTCTCGCTCTACATCGCGCTCCTCGCCGCCTTCTTCGACCTCGTCATAGGCGTCCCCTTCGGCGCTGTCTCCGGGCTCCTCGGCGGCAAAGTAGACGGCGTTATGCAGCGCATCATCGAGGTCCTCAACGGCATCCCCAACCTGGTGATAGCGATCCTGGTCATGTTGGTGCTCAATCCCGGTATCGTCACCATAAGCGTCGCGATCGGCATCGCGGGCTGGACCTCCATGGCGCGCATCATCCGCGGCCGGGTGATGCAACTCAGGGATCAGGAGTTCACGCTCGCCGCACGCTCTCTCGGGGCCGGAAGAAGGCGGATCCTTACAAAGCACCTGCTGCCCAACTCACTCGGGCTCATCATTATCACGTTGATGCTCACCATCCCCTCGGCCATCTTCTACGAGGCGGTCTTGAGCTTTATCGGGCTTGGCATACAGGTGCCCAAGGCCTCACTCGGGTCCCTGATCAACGACGGCTACCAGGAACTCAGGTTCCACTCCTATCTCCTGTGGTTCCCCGCCGCGGTGTTCAGCTTGCTGATGCTCAGCTTCAACTTGCTGGCCGACGGCCTGCGCGACGCCCTCGACCCGAGGATGAGGAAGTAAGGTGGCGGCCCTGAATGGGAACGCGAACGTCGAACCGAATGATGACGTCCTTCTTGAGGTCAAGGACCTCAGGATCTCGTTTTCTACCTACGCGGGTGAGGTGCAGGCCATAAGGGATGCCTCCTTCAACCTCAGGCGGGGGGAGACGCTTGCCATCGTGGGCGAGTCAGGTTCGGGCAAGTCGGTCACGGCCAGGAGCATCATGCGCCTCAACCCCGAGGCCAACACCATCGTGAGGGGCGGCGAGATCCTCTTCGACGGCAGGGACATCCTCCAGCTGAGCGAGAAGCAGATGCAGAGCGTTAGGGGACGCAGGATAGCGATGGTGTTCCAGGACCCCATGACCTCGCTCGACCCGACGATGAGGATAGGTCCCCAGATCATGGAGAGCCTCAAGAAGCACCTCGGCATGTCTGGCAACCGCGCCAAGGAGCGGGCTATCGAGCTACTCAAGCTGGTCGGCATTCCCAGCCCTGAGGACCGTATGAGGCAGTACCCGCACCAGTTTTCGGGCGGCATGCGCCAGAGGGTCGTCATAGCCATCGCCCTCTCCTGCGACCCCGAGATACTGATTGCGGACGAGCCGACCACGGCCCTCGATGTGACCATCCAGGCCCAGATCCTGGAGCTCTTCAGGGAGCTTCAGGAGCGCATAGGCACCTCGATCATCCTGATCACGCACGACCTCGGCGTGGTCGCGAGCACGGCCCACCGCGTCGCCGTCATGTACGGCGGGAAGATCATCGAGACGGGAACGTTGCGCGACATCTTCTACAACCCGCAGATGCCCTACACCTGGGGACTCCTCGCCTCCATACCGCTCCCCACGGCGGACCGGAGCCTGGAGCTGATCCCCATCCCCGGCTCGCCGCCGAGCGCACTCGACCCGCCGAAGGGTTGCCCTTTTACGGCCCGTTGCCCCTACGCCATGCGGATCTGCGCCGAGGAGATGCCGGAGTTCACACGCTTCTCTGACGAGCACAGGGCCGCCTGCTGGCTGCACCACCAGATGGCCCCCAACGTCGAGCCACCGGCCAGGATCGGGGGCACGAGGTGACCGAACAGAACGGTAGCGCCAACGGGGCCCAGAACGGCCAGCCGCTCCTGGAGATAAAAGACCTCAAGAAGCACTTCCAGATCGGCCGGGCGAACCTGAAGGCGGTAGACGGGATCTCCCTCACCATCGACAAGGGCGAGACGTTCGGCCTCGTCGGCGAATCGGGCTGCGGCAAGTCAACGGCCGGGCGGGTGCTGGTCAGGCTCTACAAGCCCTCCGCCGGGGAGGTGCTCTTCGGGGGCGAGAACGTCCACTCGGCGCAGGGCGACAGGGGACGGATCCTGAACCGGAAGATGCAGATGATCTTCCAGGACCCCCAGGCCTCCCTGAACCCGCGTATGGTCGTCGGCGACATCATCGCCGAGGGCATCGATATCCATGGCCTTGCCTCGGGCAAGCAAGAACGCCTCGACAGGGTGAACGAACTGCTCGAGACGGTAGGCCTTAGCCCCGAGCATGCCAGCCGCTACCCGCACGAGTTCTCGGGCGGCCAGCGACAGCGCATCGGGGTGGCCAGGGCCCTGGCCGTGGACCCGGACTTTATCGTGGCCGACGAGCCCGTCTCAGCCCTCGACGTCTCGATACAGGCCCAGGTCATCAACCTGATGAAAAAGCTCCAGAGGGACAGGGACCTGACCTATCTGTTCATCTCCCATGACCTCTCCGTGGTCAAGTACATCTCCGACCGAGTTGGCGTGATGTACCTCGGCACGATGGTGGAGATGGCCCCAAGCGACGAGCTGTACAGCAACCCGCTACACCCCTATACACAGGCCCTGCTCTCCGCCGTTCCCATCCCCGACCCAGACGTGGAGCTGGAGCGTGAGCGTATGGTCCTCCAGGGCGATGTGCCATCCCCCGTGAACCCGCCGTCGGGCTGCCGCTTCAGAACACGCTGCCCGCGGGCCGTGGAGGAGTCGGCCAAGGTGGACCCCCCCTGGCGCGAGGTGAGCCCGGGACACTGGGTCCAGGCCTGTCCCTGCTTCGCCTGATCGGTAGATCGGGGTTCGGGCCCTCACCCACCAGGACGCGCGGGTCGTTGTGATCTACGGGTTCCCGGCAGCCACCGGGAACCTGTCGCGCTGTGACAGGCTCAGGTACTCGTGGACCGTCTGGATGGCCATGGAACCCTCGCCGACGGCCGAGGAGACCCGTTTCACGGACCCGCGGCGCACGTCCCCGACGGCGAAGACGCCGGGCATGCTCGTCTCCAGCGGCAGCGGGAGGCGATCTACATGCCACCCGCTGTATGGCGAAGCGTAGTAGGACACCTCCGTACCGGTGACGACGTATCCGTTCTCGTCGCGGGCTATCTCCCCGGGCAGCCAGGAGGCGTGGGGCTCCGCGCCGATCAGCAGGAACAACCCGGCTGCGCCGACGGTTTCGGTGAGGCCCGTGGCCGAATCTTCGAGCACGATGTGCTCCAATCTTCCCCTGCCACCGCCATCCACCACACGCGTGCCGAGGCGGACGGCGACGTTCCTGGCCGCCTCTATCTCCCGGATCAGATACCTCGACATGCTGGTTTTCAGCGAACCTCCACGCACGAGCAGCGTCACGCGGGAGGCATATTTGGCGAGGTGTAGCGCGGCCTGCCCGGCTGAGTTGCCCGCGCCTACCACGTACACCTCCTGACCCGCCATCGCCCGCGCTTCCGAGACCGCCGCGCCGTAGAACACGCCAGAGCCACTCAGGTCTTCCAGGCCGGGAACCCCGAGGTGTCGGTAGGAGGCACCGGTGGCGACGATGACGGCCTTCGCCGTAACGTTCTGCCCGCAGGAGAGGTTGACCACGAACTCGCGACCGGCACGGCGCAGGCCCGTGACGCGGCGCATGAACAGGAATGTCGCGCCGAGTAGCCAGGCCTGCTCTGCGGCCCGGCTGGCGAGCTCCGCGCCGCTGACGCCAGAGGGAAAGCCGAGGTAGTTACGGATCATGGCGCTGGTTCCTGCCTGCCCGCCAACGGCCTCTCCCTCCACGATAAGGGTGTCAAGTCCCTCGGATGCTGCGTAGACCGCAGCCGCCAGCCCCGCCGGCCCCGCGCCCACGATAACGAGGTCGAAGTCGGATCTCTCCCAGGCGGGGTTGACCCCGCAGGCGTCCGCGATGTCGGAGTTCGATGGGTCGGTCAGCACCTGCCCGTCGAACAGGACGACCACGGGCAGAGGGGCATCTTCGTGTCCGACCCTGGCAAGCAATTCCCGCCCTTCCCTGGAATCCGCGGCGTGGAAGGCGTGCAGGACGCCGTTGCGTCCGAGCAGGTCGCGCAGCTCGAAGGAGCGCGCCGACCATCGCTCACCGACCACCCTTATCTCCTCGAACTTGGGTATCCGGTCCTTCGTCCAGTCGTAGAGGAACTCTGAGATCACGCGGTGAAACCGCTCGTCGTGGTCGCCGTAGGGCTTGGTGACGTAGTAGTCGATGCGCCCGAGCGACATGGCCTGCAGAACCGGCCTCACGGCCTCCCGGTCCCCCCACCCGACCAGCAGCGCCCGCTTGGCGGTGGGGGAGATCTCCCCCGCCTGCGTCAGGAAATCTGTCCCGCTCATCTCCGCCATCCACTGGTCGGCGAGCACGAGCGCGACCTCCTCCCCCGACTCCTCCAGGTCCCGCAGACGTTGCAGGGCCGCCCGGGGGGACTTCTCGCACGACACCTGGTAGTCCTCCCCGTAGCGCTTGTGGAGCTCGCGCGAGATACCACGCAAGGCCCTTTCGTCCTCGTCGACGGCGAGCAGGACCGGCCGGGAAGCTCGCGTTCCACTGCCGGCCAGGGACCGTGCGTCGAAACGGTCGAACGCGCGCGACGGGCTGGGTGAAAACCGCATCTCTGTCTCCTCGAAGGTCCGGGGTTTGCCTATCTGACGATCACTAGAGGGGTGGCGAGGCCGAGTTTGCCGGGCTGCCTCAACCGTCGTTCGCACTGTACTTCTTGATCCTTGAGAACCATCGCCCTCTCCTCTCGTTACCGTTCCTCTGCCGTAATTGTGGTCCCTGACTACGGGGTGGGCCTCGGGCGAAGGAACGAACATCGTGGCAGACCTTTGGAGAACGACCGGTTCTGGACCAAAGTCCCATGGGACGGGCCGTCGGCCGACGCCGGAGGCCGAGCGGTTCGATCAGTGTCCTCAGGTCTCGAGGGATCTCGTGTCCGATGCCTGGGCTACCTCTTGTCTTCGATAAGGAACGCTGCCCCGGGCGCGCCCGTCAGTACCCACGGCCCCGCATTCCGTGCGCAGTGCGCTTCGGTCCTGGTAGACCTGATGGACTCCTCGGCGCAAGGATGTTTCGGTAGGCTTCCCACGGGTGTCGCTTCAGCTCGAAACGAAGATGGCCGGTTCTAGCTACCGGCCATCTTCCGGCCCCTTAGAAGAAAACCGGGGATCAGACTGGGCAGCGGGTTTCGAACCCGGGGAGCGCTCACTTCAAAGCGCGCCGCTCGTAGCTGTCGGGCGACACGCCGCATTTCTGACTCCCGGAGCAGTTCGTCGCGGTGATGCTGCCAGGCCTCGAAATCGTTGTAGTGGTACATGGGGACCTCCTTCGGGTCAATCTCTTCTGTCTGCCAGAAGTATGGTCCGGACCCCGGAGCGGGTCATCGGGCGAAGGAACGTTTCTTGTTACCCACCTTGGGAGGGGCAACTTCTGAGACCAAAGTCTGAGAGGTTGCCGGGCTACGACAATGGTGCGCTGACGGCGTAGGCGCCGTCTTCCATCGCGTACCCGACCCTCTCGAACACGGAGCGGAGAAGACCGAACATGCGCTGGTTCTGCCCGAGCACGGCTCCGGTGAAGCACTTTACGCCCTCACGCGCGGCGCTTTCGGCGAGCGCGGAGAGGAGCCGTTTCCCGATCCCCCTGGCCTGGCATCTGTCCTCGACAACGATTGCGAACTCCGCGCTGTCGCCCTCTCGCACGTACATGGCGTGCCCGACGACCTCACCGCCAGCCACTGCGACCAGGGACTCACCGTGACTGCGGTCCGAGTTCGCGAACATCGCGACAGCCCACTCTGGCGCCCGCGGCAGCGGAGCGTGGAAACGTAAATAGACGCTCTCTCGCGACAGGCGTGAGAGCATCCTGCGCAGGCCCTCCTCGTCGTCTCGCGACGCGGACCTGACGAGGACCGCGTGCTCCGTAGGCTGGATCAAAGTTTGCATCCTGGTCTCCTTTCGTTTCCTCTACCGAAAGTAGACCCGAAGCGACGAATACCGACATCGGACCTGCGTCTACACTTCACCCCCTACCTTCGGCCTAGAAGCTCCCTGGACCAAGGGCTTTGATCGCTCACGGCCGCCCATCACAGCAGCGACGCCGCGGAGACCTACCCGTAGAGAAGCGTGAGACAGGGAGCTTCTCTATCATGCGTACCAGGCACCAGTGAGACGTCCGTCTGACGAAAGAGGAGCATCTTATGGGATTGGATCAATACCTGGTAGACGCGGCCCGTGACCTGCTCGAGCGCCGCTTTCCCGGCGAGGAGGGGATCGCGGCGGCGATGTACACCGAGGATGGGGATGTGCTAACGAGCGTCTTCTTCGAGCCCGAGTGGGGCAGCGGCATGCTCTGCGCCGAGACCGGCGCCATCTGCGAGGCGGAGAAGCTTGGCAAGCGGGTCACGGCCTCGGTGTGCGTCTCCCGGCTTTCGGGCGATGACCCCGTGCTTGTCCTTACGCCGTGCGGGATCTGCCAGGAACGCCTGTTCCACTGGGGCCCCGACCTGGAGGTAGCCGTCCCCGACCCCTCGGACCCGACAGAGTGGGCTGCGAAGACCCTGAGGGAAGTCCAGCCGTACTACTGGGTGAACGCGTTCGAAAGCCAATAGCGGTCAGCAAATAGCTTGAGGCAGAGGGATGACCGTTAGAAGCCCTACCCCTTCCTGACGACATAGTACGTATTCGCGATGTCGTGGTCGAGCCGCCTGGTCTGCACGTTCGTGAAGCCGGCTTCCGCGAGCATCTCCCTGGCCCTCTCCTCGCCCCACATCGTGCCAAGCCCTTCGCCACCCTGCGCCAGGGAGACCGTGGTGCAGTGTGTGGTGGAGATGGTGTAAAGGAACGGTCCTAGCGGATGGTCCATGTTGTTTTGCAGGTGGCTGGAGCCGGCGATGTCCTGCATCAGGTAGACGCTGCCATCCTTC
>DASUPX010000160.1:0-3624 GCA_036280905.1 Rubrobacter sp.
GTCCTGATACCGCTCCTGTGGGGCGTATACCAGACGCTCGTGGGCGTCGTCGCGCTGTTTTCATAGCTGTCAGCTTTCAGCCGTCAGCATTCAGCCAAAGCAAAAAGCTGATCGCTGACGGCTAGAGCACTACGCGCTCGTGTCCGGCGTACACGTTAAATCGGCGCTCGCGTAGGAAGCCCACCAGCGTCATACCGAACTCCCTGGCCACGTCCACGGCGAGGCTGCTCGGGGCGGAGATGGCGCACACGAATGGGACACCCGCGGTGAGGCATTTCTGCAGGATCTCGAAGCTGCTGCGCCCGCTGACCATGACCATGTGACCAGCGAGCGGTAGCTTGTTCTCGAGCAGCGCCCACCCGACCAGCTTGTCTGTGGCGTTGTGGCGGCCAACATCCTCCCTGAGCGCGATCAGGTTGCCCCCCGCGTCGAAAAGGGCTGCCGCGTGCAGGCCGCCCGTCGCGTCGAAGAGCCCCTGCGCCTCGCGCAGCTTTTCGGGGAGGGAGTAGACTGTCTCGGCGGAGACCTCTGGGCCGGGGGGGACTACGGGACACCCGCGCAGCTCCAGTTGCTCCAGGCTGGCCTTGCCGCACACGCCGCAGGCGCTCGAGGTGTAGAAGTGTCTCTCCAGCGGGCGCAGGTCGTACTCGCGTCCCGCGCGCAGCTCGACGTTCACGATGTTGTACTGCTGCGCGGCGTCGAGGTCCGAGTCCACGCAGTAGCTGATCTTCGCGATGTCCTCAGAGCTTTTTACGATGCCTTCTCCGTACAGGAACCCGGCCGCGAGCTCGAAGTCGGCACCCGGGGTACGCATCGTGACGGCCACGGTCTGACGTTCCCCACCCGTGATGAGCCTTATCTCCATGGGCTCTTCCGTGGCTAGCGTGTCCGGCCTGACGCGCATCTTGCCGTCTTCGACGACCCTGACCCGCGTCTTGGTCTTGCTCGAGCGCCTGGCCCTATCCGAAGTCTTCTGCAGCATGGTGCTCTCCTGATCGGTCAGCCAGAGTGTATCAGTGGGCGCGTGTTAGCATGCATGGACCATGAACGGCGAGAAGGGACACGGATCTTGAGGCTTATGGGCCTACCGAACGTCGCCCGCTACCCGGAGGCGGCCGTGGCGAGGGACGAGACGGGCGTCCTGATACGCTTCAGCGGCCCCTACTACGGCGAGCAGGAGATGAGCGTCCCGCTCCAGTACGTCGGCGGGGACGCCGAGGAGACGGAGCTGCGGCTGCTAGCCCAACTCCAAGAGCTCGGTTACACCGTCAGACGCGAAGAGGGTCGTCTACCAGACCGGTAGCGTAGGTCCCCCAGCCTCGAAGACGAAGGACGATGGTCGAAGGTGATCGCCGCGGGTGGCATGGGAGCGGAAGGAGGTTCGGATGAGAAAGCAGGCCGCGGATTATGTGACCCTGGTGGAGGTGCTCGAGGTTACGGCGCCCTTCGAGGAGTTCCAGAGCACCATCGATGCTGTGGCCGCGAGGCTCGAAGAGGAAGGCGTAAGGGAGCTCGTATCCATGAACTTCTACGGGGAGTCCGGTTCCAACGAGGTCGGGGCCATCCTCACGTTCTCGGACAGCAAGAGCATGCTCAGGCACATGAACATGGTCTCCTCCTGGAAAGAGTACGAGATGTTCTTCGGCACCGTGAAACCCCTGGACGTCAGGGTATACGGGACGCTGGACGCCGAGGCCGAGGCCTGGATCAGGCAGTTCGGCGATATCGTTAGCAGGAAGTTCGAGCACCATGCGGCTGGCTTCGTCCGTTGATGCGACTCGCTCCACAAACCGCGCTTTCAGCGGTCAGCTGTCAGTTGAAAGCTCGTTGTCCGAAGGTTGAGGGTGGAGAGAGGGCCGATGCTGTTACGTCGGTCTGTCTGGCCTGACATGCTACTACTCCGAGAACCTTCTGACGAGAAGATCCGGCGCTTCCTCGACGGCCAGCGCTCTTTGCCTCCCTCCTATCAGGAGGTGGGTGCCTCACGGGGTGAGGCGCCCGCCGGGTACGGCGTCAACCACCACCGCGGCCGGTTGGGGAAGGGTCCTGAGGCCTTTGCCCGGGCGGTCGAGGCGATGAGACGCTGGAAGATGTACGAGACGGGCTGGACCAGGCTGTGCTGGACGGACGCGTCGGTCTCTAAGGGCACCGTCGTCGGGGTGGTCGGCAGGCACCTCGGTTTCAGGTCGCTGAACGCCTGTCGCATAGTCTACGTGTATGAAGACGAAGAACCGTCAATCCGGCGCTACGGTTTCGCCGTCGGCACGTTGCCCGGCCACGTGGAGCGGGGAGAAGAGCGCTTCACCGTAGAGTGGCACGAGGCCGACGACGCCGTGTATTACGAGGTGTTCTCCTTCTCCCGTCCGGCCCATCCGCTGGTCAGGGTCGCGCAACCGCTCGCGCGTCGCCTCCAGAGAGGGTTCGCCCTCGACTCGCTGCGGAGCATGCAGCTAGCAGTCAACACCAGAACGAAACGCTAGAGAGTTCGCCGCAGCTTAACAACGGCACGCATAACGCCCCTTCACAAAGAGGCACCCCCGCGAAATCAAAAAGCTGAAGGCTGAAAGCTAATAGCTAAAGACCCGCACCCCTTTGCAATAGGCCCTACTGCAGAAGTTTCTTAAGCGTATCCTCCAGGTAGTCCGCGGTCACGGGGCCTTCCGGGTCGTAGGCGACGGCCTCCTTGCACAGGTGGTAGAGGGCGAGGGTTCGGGTGGGGGAGAGGCGGCGGCTTCCGGCCTGTTCCATGACGAGTCGCATAAGCTCCAGGGCGACCTCGGCCTCGCTCTTGCGTTGCTCCATTCGGATGCCTTCCTTTGCGGTGGGTCCCAGCGCCGATTATACCGGCGCTGGGACCCGCTATGGTAAACTCGAGAGCGCTTTGATCCCGATTCTCAGCCCTACAGGGGACCAGGAAATGAGGCCCGGCGGCGCGTGGGAGGCAGGGGATGCCGGTGGGTAGGTCGAGGAGAGCTTACGTGGTCTGTCCCGTCTGCAGCCACGCCTTCGGCACCGCCCATGCGGGCACCTACGTCACCGTCGGCAGGGAGTCGGATCTGTGCCCCAAGATTCCGGGCCGCCTCTCCGATGGAGCCCGCGCGATACGGAACTCCGTCACCATGTGCCCAGCATGCTCTTTCGCGGCCGGCGAACCCTTCGCCGAGCTCGACCTGACCTTCGACGAGCGCTACGGCATAGAGGAACGCCTGAAGGAAGACGGCCTGCTCAAGGTCTTCAGCAAAGGCCAGCCATCGTGGCTGGGGTTCCACGCCGCCGAGATCTGCGGCAAGGAGCGTAGCCTCACCTCCCGCGAGCTGGGCGACCTGTGCCTGCGCGCCTCCTGGGTCTGCCGCAAGGAGAGAGAGCAACCCTTCGAGAGTACCTTCCAGCTCAGGGCCCTCCGCCACTTCATGCGCGCCCTGCAGGAAGACGCCCTCGTCGGACGCGAGCTCTCCGTCACCACCTACCTCGTCGGCGAGCTCAACCGCCGCCTCGGAAACCATCGCGAGGCTCTCAACTGGTACGTCAACGCCGGACGCACCACGGAAGGCGACCCCCGCGCCGCATGGCTAGACAGGCTGATAGACCAGCAGAGCAAGCTAGCCAGAGAACAGGCGGCCTAGA
>DASUPX010000161.1:0-3645 GCA_036280905.1 Rubrobacter sp.
GCCATCCCGGGCGTTCAGGAACGCTTCCGGGTCCTTGGCGCGGGCGTCCCAGCCCGTGTGCAAAAGCAGCCAGCCTCCTTCGGGGAGCGGGCCATGATCTTCTTCGAAGGCGCGTACATCGTCGATGGTGAGCAGGTAGTCTGGGTCTTCGGCGGTCTCGGTGGAACGGTCGATCACGACCGCAGGGGCGACGAGGTGGCGGGGCGGCACCTGCGAGACGTCGTTACCGTCTCGGCCGCTGATCCAGTGTACGGGCGCGTCGAGGTGGGTGCCCGTGTGCTCGCCGAGCTCGAGCCAGGACCACGCCCACGCGGGGCCCCGCTCGTCGTAGTGGCTGATCTCGTGCCGCTTCAGGGCCGGCGTCTGGGAGAACGCGTCGGGAAGCCGAATCACCGGCGTCTGCTCGTCTAGCGGCTGGGTCAGGTCGACGACCTCGACGGCGCCACTACCGAGCGCCTCCACGAGCGCCGCGACGGGATCTTGTGGTGTCATGTGGTATCTCCTCTCAATGGGCGCGGAACGCTTCGGCGAGCCACTCCGCCCGTACCTCGGGGTTGACCTTGGCGTCGATCAGGAGCGGGCGGTCCCGAGCTTCTAACCAGTCCCGAACAGGCGAAAGGTCATCTTCTTTTCTGACGGTGATGCCTTCGGCCCCGACCGCCCGCGCGAGCGCGGCGAAGTCGGTCTCGGGGAAACGCGCCAGCCCTACCGGCCGTCCCATGGGGCCGAAGTGGTGGACCTCCGCGCCGTAGGCCGCGTCGTTGTAGACGACGATGAGCATCGGTAGCTTGTAGCGGGCGGCCGTCTCCAGCTCTCCCAGCGCCATGAGGGCCCCGCCGTCGCCAACGGCTACGACGGAGAGCCTCTCGGGACGCGCGATCGCGGCCCCTATGCCGCTGGCGAGCCCGAGCCCCACGGACTGGAAGGCGTTGGGGAACACGAAGCCCCGCTGGTCCGGCACCTTCAGGTACATGGCCGGGTAGCCGAGAAAGTGGCCTGAGTCGGTGCAGACCGTCCGCTCCCCCGGGAGCAGGTCGTCCAGGACTACGGTCAGGGTGCGGGGGTCAACATATTCGTCGGTTCCGAGCTCCTCGAACGGCTCGTCGCGGGTGCGACCACCGGAGATCTCACGTTCCAGCCCATCGACCCTGAATCCTTCGCTCTCGACGCCCCTTCGTTCCAGTTCGCTCAGGATGGCCCCGGCCGTCTCCGACGCGTCCCCGACGACACCGATGTCAACGTGGTGGACCCGGCCAATGGCCTCCGGTTCGAGATCCACCTGCACCACCCGCACCCCCGGTGAGAACAGCCGGCCGTGGCGCACGGTCCAGTAGTTGAGTGAGGCGCCGAAAGCTAGCACGACGTCGGCCTCACCCAGCAGCTTCGCGGCGAGCGAGGAGGAGAAACCGCCAGCGATGCCGACGGAGTAGGGGTTGCCGGCGAAGAGACCGTGCCCCATAGCGCTCGTTGCGAGCACGGCCCCGACCCGGTTCCCCAGCGCTTCGAGTGGCCCGCGGGCGTCCGCGAGGGCGGCCCCGCGCCCGGCGACGATGGCCGGCCGGCGCGAGGAGGAGAGCAGGTCAACGACGGAGGCGACCGAGGCCCTCGACGGGATCGGGGCGTCCAGGGGTGGCAAGAGGGGAACGTCTGTCGGGTCCTCCGGGCAGTCCTCTTCGACGAGGTCTATGGGGATGCTCAGGACGACGGGACGGCGTTCGGTTTGCGCGCGCCTCAGGGCGCGGGCCGTATCCTCGGCCGCCGTAGCGGGCGTGCGGACGCGCTCGGGGATCGCGCCGAGCGTCGCGGCGAGGGAGCCCTGGTCCACCTTGAAGTTCGACCAGAGCGTTCCGGCCGGTATGTCGGCGGCGAGCAAGAGGAGCGGTGTCCGGGCCTTCGCGGCCTCCGCGAGGCCGGTGAGCGCGTTGGTGAAGCCGGGGCCCTGGTGGACGCTGGCGACGCCTGGCTTTCCGCTCGCGCGGGCGTAGCCGTCAGCCATCATGACCGCGCCGGCCTCATGCCTAGAGGAGTAGAAAGCGGCGCCGGCCTCGTGCAAATCGTTGAGCACTGCGAAGTTGCCGCTCCCCGCCAGGCCGAAAAACGCCCCGACGCCGTTATCCACGAGCAACCTACCAATCGCCTCCGAGACCCGCAAGGTTCAGGCCCTTCTACAGATACTGTTGTCCGCCAGGGGCAGACCGGCAGGTGGACGACCGGTGGCGCTGGATCTCCTCACACGCCCCTCCTTCTCGGTTCTCTTGACGGGAAGATCCCACGAACCATAAGGCAGCGTGGGTGCCCACGCAACACGCTGCCTCCCCGGAGGTGCAGGTCCATGCCCGGAGAACGTGAGGCGGTTAAACTTGGGCCGTGTTCGAAAGCGTGCTCGAAGACGTACTCGCCGGGATCGACCGTGAAGAACTCGTGCGCCTCGCGGGAGACCTCGTGCGAATCCCAAGCGTCTACCGTCCCGGGGAAGAGGATGGGAACGAGGGCGACGTCGCCGGGTTCGTCGCCGACTACCTGCGAAACTCCGGCTTCGAAGCGAGGACCGAAGATGTTGCCCCAGGCAGGCCGAACGTCTGGGTCGTGTGGGAGGGCGAACGTCCGGGCAAAACGTTGCTCTTCGAGGCGCACACGGATGTGGTGACGGAGGGCAATGCGCAGGAGTGGCGACACCCTCCTTTCGCGGCAGAGCGCGAAGGCGGACGCCTCTACGGTCGCGGTGCCTGTGACACCAAGGGGAACCTTGCGGCCGCCCTGGTCGCCGTGCGTGCCATAAAGGACTCCGGTGTCTCTTTCCCCGGTACCCTGGTACTCTGTCATCCCGTGGACGAGGAGGGGATGATGACGGGCATCAAGGCGTTCATCGAGAACGGCCATGCCGGGGGGGTCGACGCCGCCGTCATCTGCGAGCCCGAAGAGAACCAGCTCTGCGTAAAGCAGAAGGGCGCGCTCAGGGTCGAGGTTACGGTGCGCGGGAGGATGGCGCACGGTGCCATGCCGCTGAGCGGGGTCAACCCCGTAACCAGGGCCGCGCGGTTCGTGGTCGCGGTCGAAGAGCTCGAGAAAGAGGAGATCGGGCGCCACGGTGAGGACCCGTTCCTCGGATATCCGAGCCTCACGCCTACCATCCTCATGGGGCCAGACTACGGGGACCCCCAGATCAACGTGATCCCCGCCAGCACCTACGTCGCCCTTGATATACGCACCGTTCCGGCCCAGTCCCACGAGAGGCTGGTGGGCCGCCTGGAAGACATAATCGCAAGGCTGGGGTCGGAGGACCCGGACTTCGACGCGACGCTCGAGGTGATAGAGGAACGCCCACCGACCGAGACCCCAGAAGACGAGCCCCTGGTCGCCGCGATGGCCAGGGCCCACAGACACCTGACCGGCAAAGAGCCGCGCTACAACGGGGTGCCCGGCGCGACCGACGGCACGTTCCTCAGCGCGTGGGCCGGCATCCCAATCGTCACCACGGGGGCCGGCGAGCGCGAGGTTCCGCACCACAAGGACGAGTGGGTCGACGAGGACGAGCTCTTCGCCGCCTGCCGGCTCTACGCAGCAACGGCCATGTACTACGCCTACGGGGAGGAAGCCCATGTATGACTACCGCTCCATGTTCGATCTCGACGGCAAGAGCGCGCT
>DASUPX010000162.1:0-2765 GCA_036280905.1 Rubrobacter sp.
GCACGCCCTCGATGGCGAGGAAGAACCAGATCGCGTAAGGGAACGCCGCCCAGACGCCGACCACCCCGAACGGCAGGAACGAGCTCGCGCCGGCCGCGTTCGTCGGATCTATGGTGAACAGGTTCGCCACCTCGAACTGCGGGATCATGCCGATGATGAACGCCGCGAGCGCCACGACGGCCACGACCGTTATGGCGAACATGAGTTTGAGCGCCTCCCCCACACCATAAATGTGGATGCCGACGAAAACCAGGTAGCACGCCAGGTACACCACCCACCCGCCGATGCCGGTGAGCGTCTCCACGTACCCCCCGATAAACGTGGCGATGGCCGCGGGGGCTATGGAGTACTCGATCAGGATCGCCGTCCCCGTCATGAACCCGCCCAACGGCCCCATGGCCCGCCGCGCGAACCCGTAGCCCCCGCCCGCCGTGGGGATGGTGGAAGACAACTCGGCCAACGAGAAGACCATGGCCGTGTACATCGTGGCCATGAGCACCGTGGCGACGAGCAACCCTCCCCACCCGCCGACGCCGAGCCCGAAGTGCCAGCCCGCAAAGTCGCCCGAGATAACGTAGGCCACACCGAGTCCGGCCAGCAGCACCCAGCCTGCGGCCCCCCTCTGGAGCTGCCTCTGCTCCAGATAATCGGACCCCACGTCCTCATAGCCGGCACCGCCCGACGTCCGCCGTTCCTGCTCGCTCACCCCAACTCCCTTCCCCGAAGTCCGCTCCGACTCACCGCCGACAGTATCAACCCAGGCTAACAGTCACGGACAGCCGCCCACCTCGGCCGTCTGGCTACAATCACATCATAGTTAATACCAATTTGTCATACAAGAGGCGGGCACCCGATCTCCTTGCGCTCCACGCGCCGTCGGGTAGGATTCTCTTGCGTTGGAACGTCTGGGGGCGAAGGTCAGGCTGGATCCCATAAACCTGGGAGCGCGAAACGGAGATCCCCTCTATCGGCAGGTCGAGCGACGGATAGAGGACCTTCTGCTGCGCGGGCTGTACAAGGCCGGGGACCGCATTCCCCCTGAGGCCGAGCTGGTGTCTTCGCTGGGGGTGTCGCGGGTCACGGTAAGGGCCGGGGTGGCCCGACTCGTGCAGCGGGGCGTGCTCGAGCGCCGCCAGGGGAGCGGTACGTTCCTCCTGCGTCCGCCGGAGGGAACGCGGCTCGCGTCGGGCCTTGAGCGGCTGGAGACGTACACCGTTCACGCGCGGCGCCTGGGGTTGAAGCTGGCGAGCGCGGATCTGACCATCGAAGCCTCGGGGGCTACGGCCGAGGAGGCCGCCGCGCTGGACGTCGGCGAAGGTACCCCGCTGGCAAAGGTCTCACGCGTCCTGCTCATAGAGGGAGAGCCGACCGCGTGGATGGTGGACGTGGTACCGGAGAGCGTCCTCAGCGTGGCCGTGGTGCGGAGGCGATTCCGTCCCGACGCCATGCTGCTTGACCTTCTGGTGTCCGAGGGCGTGCCCGTCGGGTACAGCCGGATGTCCATCGGCGCCGTCACGGCTGGGCCGGAGAACGAGGTCGGCCGGAGGCTCCGCCTCGGGATCCCCTCAGCGGCGCTGTCCCTGATCCAGACCATGTACCTGACCTGCGGCCATCCCGTCCAGTGGTCGCGCGACACCTTCCTGCCAGGAAAGCTCGACCTGCACGTGGTAAGGGAGGTCCCCGAGGTCAGAAATTTGGCTTAGAAAGTTTCAGGTTTCAGGTGGGTTTGATGGGGTCGCCACCATGTGTTTTCGCGGGGCCCATTCCCGGGGCCTTGTGACGATGATCGGGCGCCGTGCAAACGTCGCCAGGTTGGTCTCAGGGCCGCGACCAATACCTGTAGCCTGAGGCCCCAAACCTGAAGCCTTATTGATACATATCCCCGACCTTCATGGTGCCACGCTCTACCAGCTCGACCTTGTAGCCGTCGGGGTCCTCGACGAAGGCTATCCTGTAGTCGTTACCGTCTGCGGTCAGGGTCTTGGGTTCCAGTGTGACCTTGACGTCCTGGCTCTTCAGGCGCTCCACCGTCTCTTCGAGGCCGTCTACCGTGAAGGCCACGTGGGCGTAGCCATCGCCCATCTCGTAGGGTTCTGTTCTGTCGTGGTTGTGCGTGAGCTCTAGCATGGGCTGTGAGGGGTCGGCCTCCAGCGCGAAGAAGTGGTTGGTGGCGGAGCCGAGCTCCATCTCCCCCACCTTCTTCAGGCCAAGCTTGTTCACGTAGAAGTCTTCGCTCTTCTGCGGGTCCAGGATGCGGTAGCAGGTGTGTATGTAGGTAAAGGCCATCTCTGTCTCCTCCCTGATCTCGTGTCCTGCCGTGCAGAGTAGCATGCTTCATATACCCCGCGGCAGGACACCGGTTCTGTAGACTGCTTGCGGATGCCGCGACGTAATTCGGACCGGAGGATATGGCATGGCGGAGATAACCTGGGAGGACTTCGAGAAGGTGGACGTACGGGTCGGGAAGGTGATCTCCGTCGAACCATTTCCGGAGGCCAAAAAGCCCGCGATGAAGCTGGAGGTAGATTTCGGGGGTTCCATCGGGACCCGCCGCACGAGCGCCCAGATCACCACGCACTACCAGCCGGAGGACCTGATCGGCCGCCAGGTGGTCGCCGGTGTCAATTTCCCACCGAAACGGATAGCCGGCTTCAAGAGCGAGGTGCTGGTCCTCGGCGTTCCACACGAGGACGGGGAGGTGGTCCTACTCTCCCCAGACTTCGACGTTCCGCTGGGCGGCAAGATATTCTGAGGGCAAATCGCCC
>DASUPX010000163.1:0-4041 GCA_036280905.1 Rubrobacter sp.
CCCTCGACGACATGACCGCGCTCTACACGAGCGATGACACGGCCACCTTCCAGATCACGAGGACGTTCTACGATCGTGACGGTGACATCGCCTCCGACCCAGAGATCGACGCGTCCGTCACGCAGGAGATGGTGAAGGACGGCGGGGAATGGAAGCTGGAGATGGATGACGACCTCGTCTACGACATCGTAGCCGTGATCGGCCCCGACGAAACCCCCGTACCGGAGGCCACCACCGGAGAGAGCACCACCGGAGAGAGCACCAGCCAGGAGAGTACTAGCCTCGAGTCCACGACCACTTCGGACCTCTACGACTGTCCGGACTTTCGTACCCAGGAGGAAGCGCAATATTACCTGGTCCCCGGGGACCCTTACGGGCTGGATCCTGACGGTAACGGCCTGGCCTGCGATTACTTGCCCTAGCCAACAGCCCGAACGACCGGTCTGCGGGAAGCCCCATGGCAGCCGTGTTCGGTGGCAAACAGGTCGGTCAACGGCGATGGCCCGTCAGACGGGGTGCTCTGCTTGCTTGATCCGGCAGGCAGGCCCATTGCTCGACGTAGTGTCGTGGGCGGTCGAGTGCACAACATGTAGAAGGTAGTGCAAGGCTGGGGTGTAAGGAGTAAGCTCTAGTCATGCTCGCAACCGGTGGCAGGGGACACACGATCCTGGGTATAGACCCCGGGACGGCGACGATGGGGTGGGGGGTAGTTCGTCAGGATGGAAACCGGCTGCGATACGTGCAGCATGGCGCAATCACCACCCCTTCTGATTGGGAGATGCCCCGGAGGTTGGGGCGTCTCTTCGACGGGGTCACGGAGCTGGTACGGGGATATAGGCCGGAGACCATGGCCATCGAGGAGCTGTTCTTCAACACCAACGTGACCACGGCCATCACGGTTGGGCAGGCGCGTGGCGTCGCGCTGCTGGCCGCCTACAGGGCCGGCATCGAGGTTACGGAGTACACGCCGCTCCAGGTGAAACAGGCGGTCACCTCCTACGGAAGGGCGGACAAGCGACAGGTCCAGGAGATGGTCAAGGCGCTCTTGAATCTACCCGCAGTACCGCGTCCAGACGATGCGGCTGACGGCCTTGCCATAGCCATCTGCCACGCCTTTTCGAGCAATCTGCCCGGCAAGGTTGGGGTGGGGAAATAGCCACTCATGCGCGATAATTAGCCCATGATTTACAGGTTACGCGGTACTCTGGTCGAGAAGGATACTGAAGGCGTGGTCGTGGACGTGGGGGGCGTGGGCTACCGGTCTTCGGCCTCACTCGCGACGCTAAGGGCCCTGCCCTCGCTCGGTGAGGAGTGTGTGATCCACACCAGGCTGGTGGTGCGCGAGGACGCGATGCTCCTGTTCGGGTTCGCCGAGCGGGAGGAGCGGGCGGCGTTCGACGCGCTTACCGCCGTTAGCAAAGTCGGTCCAAAGCTTGCGATCTCCGTGCTCTCTTCCATGTCTCCACGGGAGGTCTCCGAAGCCGTGTCTCGGGGGGATGTGATCAAGCTCTCCTCCGTGCCCGGTCTCGGAAAGAAGACGGCGGAGCGGCTGGTGCTGGAGCTGAGGGGCAAGAGCATAGCGTCCTCTGGGTCGGACCCGGTGGTCGCCACCGGTGGTGGCGGAGGACCCTACATGGAGGCGAGGGATGCGCTCGCGGCACTCGGGTACAGGCTCGAGGAGGCTGAGAAGGCGCTGAACGATGTGCCGCCGCAGGATTCCGTCGAGAAGTACATAAAGGAGGCGTTACGGCGGATAGGGAGCAGGCGTTGAGCGCGGGGGAGATGGACGATTTCACCGTTAGAAGCGAGCAGCGGGACGAGCCTTACGAGGACATAACGGGGGCCTCCGGTTTCGCGGACTTTGGGGAGCATCCGCTGGACCCCGAGGCCCATGTGGGGGACGATGAGCCCACGCTCAGGCCAAGTTCCTTCGATGAGTTCGTCGGGCAGGAGTCGCTCAAGCAGAACCTCAAGATCTTCGTCACCGCGGCCAAGCAGCGGGGGGAGTCGCTCGACCACATACTGCTGGATGGACCTCCCGGTCTCGGCAAGACCACCCTGTGCCGCATCCTCGCCGAGGAGATGGGCGTCGGCCTCAGACCGACGAGTGGTCCCACATTGGAGAAGGCCGGGGACATGGCGGCCATCCTGACGGCGCTCGAGCCTGGCGACTTCCTGTTCATAGACGAGATCCACCGCCTCAACAGGCAGATCGAGGAGGTCCTCTACCCGGCGATGGAGGACTACGCGATGGACGTGGTGCTCGGCCAGGGTCCGTCGGCCCGCACCATCAGGATAGACCTGCCGCCCTTCACGCTCGTTGGTGCGACGACCAGGAAGGGCTTGCTTACCAAGCCGTTGCTCGACCGCTTCGGCGTCGCCGAGAGGCTGGAGTACTACGGGCCGGAGGACCTGCAAAAGATCGTGACCCGCAACGCGGGCATACTCAACGTGCCCATCACGGATGGCGGCGCGAGCCAGCTCGCCCGCCGCAGTCGCGGAACGCCGCGGATCGTCAACAGGCTCCTCAAGCGGGTACGCGACTATGCCCAGGTGGTGGCAAACGGTGAGATCGACGAGCAAACCGCCAACGCCGCGCTCGACATGCAGGGCGTTGACCAGCTCGGGCTCGACCGGGCCGATAGGGATTACCTCGGGCTGGTCGTAGACAAGTTCGACGGTGGCCCGGTCGGCGTTGGGACCATCTCCGTGGCCCTCGGGGAGGCGCGCGATACCGTCGAGGATGTCTACGAACCTTATCTGTTGCAGAGCGGCCTCATCCAACGCACACCGCGCGGAAGGATCGCAACCAACCGGGCCTACCGGCACCTTGGCGTGCCCGTTCCGAGCAACGGGTAGGGTCGCCCCGGTGCAGGGCTTCACCCCACACCGCTAATGTTCAATGAGGATCCGGTCGATACCAGGAGCGTAATGCGCTACGACGTACATCCGCCAGGCCTTTCGGAGCCAGGAGGCGTGACCGAGGAAGATTTCGGCTTCGCCGCCTTCAGCCTGGCGCACGCAGCTTGTGGAGAGGACGTTCTCGAGGTGCGCCTCGGTGAGACGGCGCTGCTTGAGTGGTGTACCTCGTGCGACGCAATGAAAATCTTCGTTCCGTCGGGGGCCTGATCCAGCCGGTTCCAGGCGGCCCCTGGCGGTGGTTGCAAGTCCCCAGGGGATCTAACATGATGGTTACGCTCTACCTGAGGGGAGGAGACGTTCCTTGCAGGCGGCTTGCTCGTGGTGTTAGCTTGGGGCGTCTTGCATATGGAAATCCCTTTTGGCGGTAAGGAGGGCTTCGGGGAATGATAGTGCGCGTGGAACGTTGTTGACAAGGCTTACGAGAACGGCGCTGCTCGTTGCCCGCTCCGTGGAGGAGCGCTTCGACCAGTTCAGGTTCGACTTCAAGAGGCGTTTCGGGCTGCTAGATCCCTTCGAGATCCTACCCTACAGGGGGCATGGCACGAGTCGGGAATTGTTTCTGAGGGGCCGCGTCCTGGAGGAGACCGGGATCACCCGTTCCGGCCGGAATGATACCATCTGGCGCAACGTACTCAACATGGTCAGGCGCTTCGCGAGCGACGAGGTTGCCGGCGCGAGGGTTCTGGCCACGTTCGGCGAGCTTCGGGCGGAGACGGTGACCGACGAGGAGGGGTTCTTCGAGGTGCGTTTCCGGCTCGACGAACCGCTGGATGGCAGTTCGAGGTGGCACCCGGTGAATCTTGAGCTGCTCTCGCCGCCATCTCCGGGTGGTGGGGAGGTGCGCTCGAAGGGGCAAGTGCTCGTACCGCACGGGGCTGCTTTCGGTGTGATCAGCGACCTGGACGATACCGTGGTCCGCTCCAGCGCGACCAACCTGCTCAAGATGGCCTGGATCGTGGTGCGCAACAACGCGCACACCCGGCTTCCTTTCGAGGGCGTGGATGCGTTCTACGAGGCGCTTCGGCGAGGGGAGAGAGGCGATGCCTTCAACCCCATCTTCTACGTCTCAAGCAGCCCGTGGAACATATACGACCTGCTCGAAGATTTCCTGAACGTTCA
>DASUPX010000164.1:0-2870 GCA_036280905.1 Rubrobacter sp.
CGTCCGGGGACACCTCTACGAAATCGGCGGCGGTCGCGAGGTCGTCGCGGTCGCCGACGGTGAGGTTGTCCACGACGCGGATGCTGTGGCCGCCCTCTTCCATGAGGGACCGGATCAGGGCCGTCCCCAGAAACCCGCAGCCGCCGGTTACGAGCCAGTTCAAAGCGGTCTCCCCGCCGGGTCCGAATTGCGCACGTTCTTCCTCCTGTAGGCTTGGGTACCGGGCCTACCTTAGTGCAACTCGCGGCCGGGTGCGAGCGCGGGGGACGCCTCCTGCGAAGGTCGATCCGACACGTTACAATCTCCGGCGGCCCGGCGCCGAGGTGCCAGGGCGATGGAGAAGACCTGGGGCGCCTGCCCCGAGTACGAAGTTCAATACAAAAGACGCCCGGCGGGAAGCGCCGCCGGCCGTCGGGAGGCAGAGATTGACCAACCGCACCCTGACACGCCGCGATTTTCTGAAGGTCGCCGGTGCCGGGACGGCCGGGGTGGCCACGCTCGGGGCGGCCGGGTGCGGCACCTTCACGAGCCAGCTCACGCAGTTGCCAGAAGAGTACCTTCCGAGTGGGGGATCCAGGATGAACGTAGTGCTGGTCTTGATCGACTCTTTGAGAAAGGACCACGTCGGCGCCTACGGCAGCCAGACGGTGAAGACGCCCAACCTCGACGAGATAGCGAAGGGGAGCCTCCGCTTCACCCGCTCCTACCCCGAGTCCATACCTTCGATCCCTGCCCGGCGGGGCGTCCACACGGGCATCCGCACCTTCCCCTTCAGGGACTGGCAGAAGTGGTACGCCGAAGACGTGGGCCTCTGGGGCTGGCAGCCGATACCTCGGGACCAGACGACGCTCGCCGAGATACTCTCCGGGGAGGGTTTCTATAACCTCTTCGTGACGGACACCCTCCACCAGTTCAGGCCGTACTACGATTTCCACCGCGGCTTCCACGCCTTCCACTTCGTCCGCGGCCAGGAGAGGGACTTCTTCAGGCCGCAGACGGCGCAGTCCAGGAAGCGGATCGAGGACGCCCTCATCGGCGGCCCGAACGCCTCGCACGCCGAGGAGATCATGCTCCAGTACTACGCGAACACTTTGGGCCGCCAGGGCGAGGAGGACTGGTTCGCCCCGCAGGTCTTCCTCAAGGGGATGGAGTTCCTGGAGGCCGCGCAGGGCTCCCAGCCGTTCTTCCTGACGGTGGACGTCTACGACCCGCACGAGCCCTGGGACCCGCCGGAGAAGTACACGAACATGTACTCGGACGGCTACGGCGGCCCCGAGCCGGTCACCTCCAGCAGCGGCCGGTCGGACTGGATGACGGAGGCGCAGCTCGACAGGATGCGCGCCCTCTACTCGGGCGAGGTCACCATGATGGACCACTGGCTCGGGAACTTTATGCAGCGGGCCGAGGAACTCGGCCTGATGGAGAACACGATGTTCGTCTTTCTCTCCGACCACGGCCACGCCTTCGGCGAGCACGGCTACGCGGGCAAGGTCGTAACGGCGCTCTACCCGGAGCTGACGGACACGGTGTTCATGATCAAGCACCCGAACGGGAAGGGCGCCGGGGAGACGAGCGACTTCTTCGTCTCCACCCACGACGTCACCCCGACGATACTCGGCTCTCTGGGCGTCGAGCCCCCGGCCCCGCTCGAGGGCCAGGACCTGACGCCCCTGCTCGACGGCGGCGAGCCGGAGGGGGCCCGCCCGTACTTCACGGCCGGCTACCACGACCACGTCTGGGCCCGCGACGACCGCTACGCGATGTTCGCCCGCTACGACGGGGCCGAGGCGAAGCTCTTCGACCTCGAGAAGGACCCGAAGATGGACAAGGATATCGCCTCCGCGAACCCCGAGGTGGCGAAAAAGATGTTCACGGACTACGTGGTCGAGGACGCGGGCGGCCCGCTGCCCAGCTACTAGGGTTGTCTTCCGGATGAAGATCTTGCGCCGGCTGGCCCTGTTCCTCGTCAGGTGGGCCGGGCTGCTGGTCGTGCCCGGCGGCGTGCTCTGGGCGCTCTCACCCATAGGGGCCTCCATATCGGAGACTTTGTTCGGCACGCCCAACGTGTTCTGGAAGCTCTTCCCGTCGGCGCCGCTGCTCCTCATGGTCGGGCTGGCGGGGCTGCAGGCTCGGCAGTGGGGGCGGTCCGGGCTCCTGCAGAAGGTAGGGTTCGCCCTGGCCCTCCTCGGGCTCGTCCTGGTCATCGCCGGCGACGCCGGCCTGTTCTGGCTCGGCCTGGACGACACCTTCATCATGACGGCGCCCGCCTACCGCGCGTTCCGCCTCGGGCTGCTACTGCTCGGCGTCGGGTCCATTCTCTTCGGCGTCGCCGCCCCGCGGGATGGCGCGCTGCCGACGTGGGGCCTCCTGCCCTTCGTGGTCGGCTCCCTGTGCGGCCTGATCTCCTTCGTCACCGACCTCGGGTCTTTCGGGACGGTGCTCTGGATGCTCTTCGGCCTGGGATGGGCGTGGCTCGGCATCTCCCTGGCCGTGGACGGCTTCCTCTCCTGGCGGGCGGGCCGTACCCCCCGCGGCGGCGCCGTCGTGGAGGGCTGAGAACGGCCCGAGGTCATCCACCGGAAGAGGGCAGGGCCGGATGGGCTGTGACAGGAGCGTCTTTGGAGATCGTGCGGGACTACACGGCGGACGACGCGGGGCCCATCTGCCGCCTCTTCTACGAGACGGTCCGCTCCGTCAACCTCGCGGACTACTCGCCGGAGCAGGTAGGGGCGTGGGCGCCCGAGGTTCCGGATCCGGTCGCCTGGCACGGGCGCATGTCCGGCCGGCACACGCTGGTCGCTGAGGGGGACGACGGGTTGGCGGGCTTCGTGGAGCTCGAGGAGGACGGGCACCTCGACATGCTGTACTGC
>DASUPX010000165.1:0-10438 GCA_036280905.1 Rubrobacter sp.
GGTCATGTGCGCGGCCCTGTCGTCGGCGATCGCCCCCCTTATGCGGTCTATCAGGCGCGGGCGGTCGAGTATCTTCTGCGTGAGCGGTATGTCCGACGCGTCGTGGCAGGCGAGAAGCGTCAACCGGCTGCGGGCGTGGCGCAGGGGGATACCGGGCAGGAGGTGTAGATAGTAGTCCACGATCGCCGTCGCGATGTGCTGGCTCGTCACGTAGATCACGTGCGTCCGCGGCAGGCGCAGGAGCATGAGCATGCACAGCATCCGCTCCTCGTAGTGGTGCGCCCCGGGGATCTTCGCCAGCTCGTCGGTGTCCATGGTGAGGCTCGGTACAACCACTACCGTCTGCGAGACGCGGGGGTCCGAGATCACCATCCGCGCCAGGGGCTCGAGCCTCTCCTGCAAAGCCGCGAAGAGCGTTAGCTCCTCGGCCGAACCGGGTTCGGGCCAGCCGCGCTCGGTTACCCCGGCAACGCGAGAGTCAACCATCTCTACCCCCTACGCGGTGATTACGAGGTCCAGAAGGACCTCCGGTACACTCCTCCATGCGCGATCTTTCTTCCGGATTCTACGCGCTACATGCCCTCTCCCATGTTAACCGCAAGGCGGATTGCGTTACAAGATTCCTGTGTAGTGCACCCGGAGTTTCTCCATTACTTGTACGGGTCGTGGTCCATGTACTCGGCCAGCTCGTAGGAGATCATGTCCCGTTCCTCTTCGATGTAGTTTTCGATGGCGCGCCTGAAGGCAGGGTGACGGATCTCGTGCGCGCTGTAGGTTACGGCCGGCAGGAAGCCCCTGGCCAGCTTGTGCTCTCCCTGCGCCCCGGCTTCGAAGAGCGAGAGCCCGCGGTCGATGGCGAACTCTATCCCCTGGTAGTAACAGAGTTCGAAATGCAGGTTTCTTACCGCCCTTGTCGCTCCCCAGTAGCGCCCGAAGAGGGCCGACCCTTTGAAGAAGAACAAAGCTCCAGCCATGGGATGTCCCGTCGTCTCCTCCCGCGCGACGGCGAGCATGATGCGGTCCTTCATGGTCCGGAACACCTCGTCGAAGAAGGCGCCGGTGAGGTAGGGGCTGCCCCACTTCCGGTCGTACGTATCCACGTAGTATCCGTACATCATGGCCGCGTGCTCGGGACCTAGCCCGTCCCCGGTGAGGTACTCCACCTCCACGCCATCGAGCTGCCGACGCTCGCGAGCGACCTGGCGGCGACGCTTGCTCGTCATGGCCTCCAGGTAATCGTCGAACACACCGTAGCCGCGGTTGCGCCAGTGGAATTGCAAGGAGTGCCTGACCGCGAACCCGTGGTCCTGGAACTCATCCAGCTCGACCTCCGGCAAGAAGAGCGCGTGCGAAGAGCTGACGCCCTGATCCTCGCCGAGCTCGAGGGAAGCGTCGAGCAGGGCACGTCTTACGATGGCCCGGTCGGCGTCGGGGCTCACCAGGAGCTTGGGTCCGGTGGCCGGGGTGAACGGCACGGCGGAGACCAGCTTCGGGTAGTAGGAGAGGCCGTTCTGGTGGTAGGCGTTGGCCCAGGCCCAGTCGAACACGTACTCGCCGTAGGAGTCGGTCTTGAGGTAGAGGGGCATCGCGCCGAGAACGCGGCCCCCGTCCTCGCAGGTCAGGTATACCGGCTCCCATCCCGTCCTGCGCCCGACGCTACGCGACCGCTCCAGCGCGAGCAGGAACTCGTAGTCGAAGAAAGGAAAATCCGGGGGCTCGAGGGCCCGCCATGCCGCCTCACCCACATGCTTTATGCTGGAGTATTGCCCTATTCGCATCGCGCTAGGCCGACACGATTCGACGCGCGGCGGTTATAAGCCCGAGATCAGGTACCACGGCAACCATCGACCCGAGTTTACCGGAAGATTGGCGACCGCGAGGAAAGTAGAGGTCAACCTGACATTAGATGGGTCTCCCGTTACGTTGACCAACTCCGGGTGAGGCTTCGGTCGAGTCGCCCCTACGACAGGCGGGTACGGATCCAGTTTCCTATCAGCGCTACTGCGGCGTCCGCTTCTGGCATGGCGCCGCAGTAGATCGGATAGATGTGCTGCATGTTGGCCCCGACCGACAGCGTCACGTCGACCTCGGCCACCGCCGCCGCCCGCAGGAACCTCACAGAGTCGTCGAGCAGCGCCTCGTCACCCCCGACGGTCATCAGCAGAGGCGGAAGCCCAGAGAGGTCACCGTAGAGCGGGGAGGCGAGCGGGGTGCGGGGATCCGCCCCGTCGAGGTACTGGCCGGCCATGCGCTCGAGGCTGGACCTGGTGACGGTGAGGTCGACGTCGGCGCGCGTGTCGAGGCTTTTGCCCGTGCAGGCCAGATCTACCCACGCTGAGATCATCACCCCACCGCCGGGGACCGGGCCTCCATCGTTTCGTAGCTTGAGCAGGGTTGCCGCCGTCAGCCCGCCGCCGCTCGAATCACCACCGACAAGGACCCGCTCCGGCCGAAAATCCCGATCCAGCAACCAGCGGAAGGCTGCCGCCGCGTCCTCGACAGCCGCAGGAAAAGGCTGCTCGGGAGCGAGGCGATACTTCGGGACCAGAAAGCGCGCCCCCGACGCGCTCGCCAGGTGTCCGGCTAGCTTGCGGCGCGAGTGTGGGGAGGAGATCACGTACCCTCCACCGAACAGGTACACGAGCGCCGACTCTCCGTCCCAGTCCGCGGGCGTTGCCCAGAATCCGCCTAGCTCGGGGACGGCTTCGTATTCGACCCCCTCCGGTTCCGAGGTCATGTCTTCGGCGTGCTCGCCGGCCTCCCGCTGATGGTGCAGGTCCATATCCACCTGTTTGGGCATGTTGCGAAAGATCTCGTAGACCTTGGCAGCATCGGGGCTGATCATCCTCATCTACTCCTTGTCGAACAGCAGGGCCAGGGGTTGAGTCTTACATCCGGAGGCGGCACCTCTTCGGGATCAATCATAGTACAGAGGCTAGTTACCGAGAACGTGCGAGTACATGTTCTCCCGCGGTCGATACGAGGACCTTAGTGCGGTAGACTCTGGGTTCGAGGGCCCGTCATGCGCGGCCTTTTTCGTTGCTTTTATCTCTCGCCCACGGCGAGATGAGTGTGTCGGGAGAACCATTGGAGTATCGCAACATCGCCATCATCTCGCACGTCGATCACGGCAAGACCACGCTCGTGGACGGTTTGCTCAGGCAAACTCTGGACCTCGGGCACGGGCAGCAGATCTCCGATCGTGCCATGGACTCCAACGTGCTGGAGAGGGAGCGGGGCATAACCATACTCGCCAAGAACACGGCGGTGGAGTACGAAGGCGTCAAGATCAACATCGTCGACACCCCAGGCCATACGGACTTCGGCGGCGAGGTCGAGCGCGTCCTCGGCATGGTGGACGGCTGCCTCCTGCTAGTTGACGCCGCCGAGGGTCCCATGCCCCAGACGCGCTTCGTGTTGCGCAAGGCCATAGAGCTCGGGCTCAAGCCCATCGTGGTCGTGAACAAAGTGGACCGGGCTGACGCCCGTCCCGACGAGGTCGTCAACCTGACCTTCGACCTGATGGCCGACCTCGGCGCCACCGACGAGCAGCTGGATTTCCCCATCCTGTACGCCGTTGCCCGCGAGGGCAGGGCCTTCCGCGACCTGGACGAGCCGCGGGACGACATGAGGGAGCTCTTCGAGACGGTGCTTGAGGAGATCCCCGCCCCAGAGGTGGACCTCACGGCCCCCTTCCAGATGCTCATATCCAACCTGGACTACTCCGAGTACCTCGGGCGGATCGTGGTCGGGCGCGTAAGGAGGGGCGAAGTTAGGCGCGGGGAGTCTATCAACCTGATCCACACGGACGGAACGATGACGAGGACGCGCGTGGTCCAGCCCTTCACACACCTCGGGCTCGAGCGCATCGAGGCCGATGAGGTGGGCGCCGGCGACATCGTGGCCCTCTCCGGCATCGAGAACGCGCAGATCGGGGAGACCCTGGCCGATGAGGCCCAACCGGAGGCACTCCCCGCCATCAGCGTCGATGAGCCGACGGTGAGCATGACCTTCGGCCCAAGCACGTCCCCCTTCGCCGGCAAAGAGGGAAGGTTCGTCACGTCGCGCCACCTCAGGGACCGCCTGAGGCGGGAGGTCCAGACCAACGTATCCCTGCGCGTGGAGGAGCTACGCCCCGACGAGTTCGAGGTCTCCGGGCGTGGCGAGTTGCACCTTTCGATCCTCCTGGAGACAATGCGCCGCGAGGGTTACGAGGTCCAGGTCGGCGCGCCGCGGGTCATCGTGCGGGAGATCGAGGGCAAGAAGTACGAGCCCTTCGAGCGGCTCGTAATAGACGTTCCGGAGCGGTTCGCCTCCACGGTCATCGGGGTGATCTCCGGCCGCAAGGGCCAGCTCGTCGACGTCGAGCCTCAGGGCTCACGCACCCGCGTGGAGTTCGAGATCCCGGCCCGCGCCCTCTTCGGCTTCCGCACGCAGTTCCTCTCCATGACGCAGGGCGAGGGCATAATGAGCCACGTATTCGATGGCTACGCGCCGTGGGCCGGCGACCTCAAGACCCGCCGCAACGGCAGCCTCGTAGCCTCCGAGGCGGGAAGCGCCTTCGCCTACTCCATCTGGAAGCTGCAGGACAGGGGCAGCTTCTTTATCAAGCCTTCCACAGAGGTCTACGTAGGCATGGTCGTCGGCGAGAACAACCGCGAGAACGACCTCAACGTCAACGTCTGCAAGAACAAGAAGCTAACCAACGTACGCTCGGCCGGCGCCGACGACGCCCTGAACCTGACCCCGATCCGCAAGCTGACCCTAGAAGACGCCCTCGAATACATCGGCGAAGACGAGCTGGTCGAGATCACCCCGAAAAACATCCGCCTCCGCAAGAAGATCCTCGAACCCGGGATGCGCAAGTAGCCCCGGTCCTTCGCCCGAGGCCAACGTGTCGCACATAAGGTCGGCGCTCGCAAAGGCTTGCGCCACGGTGAGTATTGCGCCAATATCCATGCACGATGACCCTGCATCCGGCGCTTAGAGAGCTGATCGACGAGAAGCTGGCCAACACCGTCGCACCGCAGTGGCGCCTGCCGATAGGGCAAGTAAGGTCCTCGTTCCGTGCCTTCTGGTCTCCGGCCGTGACCGGCGCTCCCGTGGAGGTTGCGAGCGTGGAGAACAGGACCGTGGATACGGAGGCGGGCGCGGTGCCGGTGCGCGTGTTCACGCCGGAAGCCGATAGTCGGGTGCCGATCATGATGTACTTCCACGGCGGCGGGTATGTGAAGGGGGGCCTCGACGAGACCGACGTGTTCTGCCGCAGGCTGGCCAGGACCACGGGCTACATCGTCGTCTCGGTCGAATACCGTCTGTCACCAGAGCATCGCTTCCCGGCCGCCCTCGACGACGCGTACGCTTGTAGTCTGTGGGCTTACCAGAACGCGGAAGAGCTTGGGGGGACTAGCGCCTCTTTCAGCGTCTCCGGCGAGAGCGCCGGCGGCAACCTGGCTGCGGTTACCTGCCTGATAGCAAGAACGGATGAGAAGATCGAGATACGACGTCAGATCCTCCTCCAACCCGTCGTAGACTTCACGCTCTCCTTTCCCTCCATCGGCATGCCAGCCACCGAGTGCCTGGTTCCGCGCGACGACCTGGCCTGGTACTACGGGGAGTACTACTCAGGAGATACCAGGGACTTCAGGGTCTCCCCCATCTTCGCCGAGGACCTCTCCAGCCTGCCGCCGGCCCTGATCATCACCGCCGAGCACGACACCCTCCGCGACGAAGGCGAAGCCTACGCCGACAGGCTCCAGGTCGCAGGCGTGCCGACACAGTACAGTTGCTACAGCGGCATGATCCACGGTTTCTTGCTGCTAACCGGGCTGGTGGACGAAGCTCAGCAAGCCATCGACGAGATCGCCGCTTTCACGAAGGCCAAAATCTGACGGTTGACAGCCTGGTTTCAGGACACGCGGGTGTTCGTGGAGGAAGTCGAAAGCGCCTGGATCCTGTGTCTTATGTGCACCAGGATCGCGGCGTGGATTGCGACGGCCACGAGGATGCCCAGGACGTTGGCCCATACCCCTGCTCCCGCGGAGTTGAGCATGAAGAGGCTGTAGATCCCGAGCGGTAGGAACAGGATTATCGCGGTCCAGAGGCCGGGGTTGTAGGCGCGCAGGACGACGGTGCCTACTACGTGCACGACCGCGTTTACGAGGGTCAGGTAGACCGAGATCAGGCCGAGCGCCGGGCTCACGTACATGGCAAGGTAGAGGGCGATCACGTTCACCATCCAGACGCCAACGACGTTGATCACGAGCGTCGCCTCCGGCGTTAGCGCGTCCTTTCCGTCCGCGACCCTGTCGTTGACGAACCGCCGAAACCTGTCTCCGGCATGCTCTTCGAGCTGGTGCAACATGTAAACGGGTAGCTGGAAGTAGATCACACCGATAACCAGCCCCATCCCGGAAACCCACAACGGGGCGAGCGCAAGCAGCAGCAACCCCGCGAGAAAACCCGCATAAGGCCACTCACGTAGAAGCCAGCCCATCGAACGGCGGTAGAGCCTCCCCATGACGGCAGTGTAGTGTCGGCGTCGGAACACAGCAACAGATTGCGCCTCCCGACCCGGGAATACGGCCCGTGAAACAGTTCGCACCGGACGCAAACCCATACGTTTTACCGTGTCGGGGGGCGGGTATCGTTCAGGTTGTCGTCGGGACGTTTCGATCTCCGGCGACGGATTCGAAAAAGTAGTTGCACTACCATTTGATGGGAAGGTTTCAGAACATGGATGGAATAGAAGGCAAAGTAGTAGTCGTAACCGGTAGCAGCAGCGGTCTCGGTGAGGCGACTGCCAAGCTGCTCGCCGAGCGCGGTGCCAGGATCATGCTAGGCGCGCGTCGGGAAGAGAACCTGCAGAGGATCGCCTCCGAGATCAGGGACAACGGCGGGGAGGCGTCCTACAGGGTAACGGACGTTACGGACCGAGCCCAGGTAGAAAACCTGGTCTCCGGCGCCGTCGACGAGTTCGGCAGGATCGACGTCCTGGTCAACAATGCCGGCCTGATGCCGCTCTCCCCGCTCGACGCGCTAAAGGTGGACGAGTGGGAGCGTATGGTCGACGTCAACATCAAGGGCGTCCTGTACGGCATCGCCGCCACGCTTCCGAGGATGCAGGAGCAGCACGAAGGGCAGATCATCAACCTCTCCTCGGTGGCCGGTCACGTCGTTCCGCCCAACTCGGCCGTCTACAGCGGCACCAAGTTCGCGGTGTGGGCCATCTCGGAGGGCCTCAGGCAGGAGGTTGGTGAGAAGATCCGGACCACTACCATCTCGCCTGGCGCGGTCCAGAGTGAGCTCACGGACCACATCACCCACGAGGAGACGGCGGAGGGTACCAGTGAGCTCGATGAGATGGCGGTAGACGCCAGCGCGGTAGCCCGTGCCATCGCCTACGCCATCGAGCAGCCCAGGGACGTGGACACCAACGAGATCATCCTGCGGCCCACCGCCCAGGCCCTTTAAACCAGGCTTCTCTACGGCCCGGTCACACCACGTGGCCGGGCCCCGTTTTACGCCTGGGGCAACCCCATCACCCGGGGTATGAGGTAGCGTTATGACGGGATCAACATCCGCCGAGGTGCGGCAGCAGGAGAACCCCACAGGGAGTTCCGACGTCAGCACGTTGCTCGTGGGCCTGATCGCGTTGTGCGCCGGGGTCACGGTCTCGAACCTGTACCTGACCCAACCGCTGTTGCCGCTCGTGGCGGAGAGCCTGCGCGTGGGCCCTTCTCAGGTAGGGTTTCTGCCGACCATCGGGCAGGCCGGTTACGCGCTCGGGATACTCCTGATCGTGCCACTCGGGGACGTGCTGCGCCGCAAGGGGCTGCTTACGTTCGTCCTCGTCGGGCTTATCGTGGCGCTCGCCGGCGCTGCCCTGGCCCCTTCTCTAGGCTTCCTGATGGCGGCCACGCTCTTCGTCAGTTCCCTGACGATACTGCCCCAGATCCTGGTCCCCCTCGCCTCCCAGATAGCGGGCGACGAGCACCGCGGGCGGGTCCTGGCGATCATCGGGGCGATGATGACGTGCGGCCTGTTCGCCTCACGTAGCCTGTACGGGCAGGTGGGCGACGCCTTCGGATGGCGCGCCTCCTACGTGGTGGCCGCGGTCCTCTCGGCCGTTGTAGGGGCGGTCACCATCTTCGTGCTCCCGAAAGAGAAGGGCAAGGAGGGCGAGACCTACGCGAGCCTCCTGAGGTCCCTGTCTACGCTGCTGGTCGAGGAACCGACGCTCCGCAAAGCATGCCTCCTGCAGGGCACCATCTTCGCCACCTTCAACATGTTCTGGACCACGATAGTCTTCACGCTCACCAGCAGCCCCTACGGGTTCTCCACCGGCACGGCCGGCCTCTTCGGTCTGTTCGGTATCCTCAGCGCCACGAGCGCGCCGTTCGTCGGGAGGCTCATAGACCGTCGCGGTCCCATCCCGACCCTCGGAGCTTGCCTGCTCGTCACCACCTGCTCGGCCGTCGCCTTCCTGCTCGGCGGTACGACGATCTTGGCGCTCATCCTCGGCATAGTCCTGCTCGGCGTGGGGATGCAGGGCGGGATGAGCGCCAACCAGACGCGCGTCCTCACCATCCGTCCCGAGGCCGGAAGCCGCATGAACACCGTGTTCCTGGTCCTGATCTTCGTCTGCGGTGCCGCTGGAGGCGCGGCGGGTTCGGCCCTCTACCAGGCTGGAGGCTGGCCCCTGGTCTGCATCTCCGGCATCGGTGTCAGCACCGCGGGCTTTATCGCCTGGCTCATCCTCGACTACAGGGGCTTCAGGAACTAGTCGGTGGTCCAACCCGACCGCCCAACACGACTCCCCATCGGCTCAAGGAGCCACGCTCCGTGTCATCAGCACCACGTACCCTTCGTACGGGTAGCTCGGGTGTGGCACGGTCGGGAGGCGGGCGACCTCCCGGAAGCCGTGGCGCTCGTACAGCCTGAGGGCGCCCTCGTTCTGCTCGAATACCTGGAGGCTCAACTCGCTGCAACCGGCACCGGAGGCGAGCGCGGGGGCGGCCTCGAGGAGCTTGGTCCCGAGGCCCGTGCCGCGATATTCGGGGTACGTGGCGATGATGTTTATGTAGAAAGTTCCCGGCACTCTTTGCTCCAGCTCCTCCAGCGGGCGCACGAGGTCAGGCACCTCGTCCAGGTTCACGTCGCTGTGCTCCGGCAAAGGGTAAGCGAGCATCAGGGCCGCCACCCTGCCGTTAACCTCGGCGACCACGGCGTTGCGGTACGAGAAGTTGGCATCTTCGCGCAGCGCCCGCTCGATGCCAGCCTCTACAGGGGATTGTCCTTCTTTCGCACTCTGGGACCAGAGGTAGCCGGGGATGCCGTGCCCAGCCTGGTCGCTCAACTCGGCGATGGCGCGGGCGTCGCGCCTCGTCGCGCGACGCAACGGCGGGCGTAGCCCTCCCATGCTGGAGTCGTCCGTGCCTCTCATCTAGTCGCTCCTTCCCTGCGAACACCGAACAACGCGACGCCCTATCGTCTGGCCTGCGGTCATGCGGTGAACCCCCGTGTCGAGGTCCGATGCTCCCTGCTATTCTCCTTTCGTCCAGGGGTCAACGGGCGCTAACAGCCGGTACTTTACTTCGTCTGGCTCTCGCCCTCTGTATCGGCCAGCTCACCGATGATGAGTTTGGGGATCACGGTGGCCGGCGTGTTGCCGTCGGGTGCAGCATACAGGTTGGTAAGGACTATGATCGTCACACCCGTGTCCTCGGAACCCGAACACGCCTACGCAAAGATACATACCAGAAGAGTAGCAGCTAGAAATACGAGGTGAGGCAGGCGTCTACTCATCTGTTCCGGTTTCTCTGGCATCAACTTCCCTTCTCGAAAACCAAGGCCGTCGCTGGTCGCGACACAGCAACCTCATAACGTCGGCCCCAACGTCGCGATAGAGAGCCCACGAATCTGGTAGGAGCTGAATCCGGGAGGTTGAAGAACATGCAACGTCGTGCCCCGCCGAAGCGTTCGGGTCGAGCGTCCGCCGACCGCAGAAGGAGCGAGCGATAGAGCAACGGGGCGCACGTGACCGCGGGGGAGGAGTCTACACCTTATGCCTGTTGAGTGAGGCCCGTAGCCCTTCCTGAGGTTCTCTTTCCGAGTATACGGCTCTAGTCGTTGGCGCCGTCGATGTAACGGACGTGGGCGCCAGCGAGGATTTCCGGATCCATCAGGCGCGCGTTGACGCCCATGCGGTTGAATTCGCGATCCACCGGAAACCAGTGCGAGACGCAGCCACAGGTTCGACAGCGATGGAACTCGATCATCCTGTCATTCCACATGTAGATGTTCGTGGGTAGGTCCGAGGGCAAAAGGCGTACCTGATCCAACGCGTAATAGGCCCACAAGACACCGTAGCGCCTGCAGATCGAGCAGTTGCACTCCGCAACCTCAGATAGCGGAGCATCGATCTCCAGTCGGACGG
>DASUPX010000166.1:0-8365 GCA_036280905.1 Rubrobacter sp.
AGCGCGTACTGCCTGATCGGTTCGAGCATCCTGTAGCGCGTCCTGTCATCCGCGGTCTCTCTCTCGGCCACGACCAACGATTGATCCACGAGCCTTCCGAGAAGATCCAGCACCTCCCCGGCACCGATACCTTCCGCGGCACCGACGGCCTCGGCTGCCTCCAGGTCCCAGCCCCCGGCGAAAACGGAGAGCCGCCCGAACAGCCCACGCTCTCCCTCGCCCAACAGTTCGTATCCCCACTCCAGGGTTGCCCTTAGCGTCCGCTGCCTCGGAGCCCGCGTCCGGTCTCCCGTCGTCAGGAACCCCAAGGCGTCCCCTAGTCGCTCGGAGATCTGCTCCGCAGAGAGCGTCCCCATCCTGGCGGTCGCGAGCTCTATGGCAAGCGGTATACCGTCCAGCTTCCGGCAGATGCTCGCCACGGCCGCCGCGTTCTCGAGGGTCAGGGCGAAGGTCGGCGCCCTGGAGCGCGCCCGCTCCACGAACAGCCGCACCGACTCGTAGCGCGTGAGGTCATCGGGGTACGGCACGCTCCCCGCGTCGGGCACGGTCAGGGAAGGGACCACCCAGTTGACCTCCCCGGGGATGCCAAGCGTCTCGCGGCTGGTCGCCATGACGTCCAGGTGCTCGCACGTGCCAAGGAGCGTGTCGAGGAGGCTGGCGCAGGCTTCGATCAGGTGTTCACAGTTGTCCAGGACCAGCAACAGCCGCCTGGGGCGCAGATACTCGACCAGCGATTCCGTCGCCGAGAGATCCGGCCGCTCGCGCAGGCCGAGTGCGGAGGAGACCGTCCCTGGCACCAGCGTCCCATCCGTTAGCGAGGCAAGCTCTACGAGCCAGACCCCGTCCGGGTATTGGCCGGTGTTGGCGTCCACGAGGTTACGCGCTACCTCAAGCGCGAGGCGCGTCTTGCCGCATCCACCGGGTCCTGTGAGCGTCAGGAGCCGTGTCGAAGTGAGCGTGCCCCCTATAGCGGACATCTCGCGCTCTCGTCCGACGAGGCCGCCCCGGGAGGCCGGCAGGTTGTGGTGGCCGCCCGTGTCATCGACGGGAAGCCCCGCTGGAGGCAAATCGGGTGCGACCGCCTCATCCGGTGCCGGTTCCTCCAGGAAGTCTCTTATGGCCTGATCCGATGACGTCTCCCTCCCTTCGGCCCAGGCCGATTCGAAGGTCTCGCGGTCCAGCGCGGAGCGCACGGCGGCCAGGTCCTCTTCGTAGCCCGAGGCGGCGAGGTCGAATGTGGAGAGGGCCATGCCCAGCTGCTCTCTCTGGGCTTCTGCTGCCCCCCAGAGCCTCGCGGCCCTGATGGGCGTGCCGCGCATGGCGGCCAACTTCCCCAGACCCAGGAGGTAGTAGGCGCCGCCCAGGCTATCTCCCAGCTCCCGCGTTATCTGGGCACCTTCCTCGAGCGACGACGCTCCCTGATCGAGATCGCCCCCCGCCAGCCTGGCCATGCCCAGGATGAAGAGGGACATGGAGGTGTTCCTGAGATCGCCCAGCTCCCGGCACAGGGCCAGGCCTTCTTCGACCTGCGCCACCCCCGAATCGAAGTCGCCCTGCCCCATCGCCGCGGTAGCCATGATTACGCGCAGGTAGGCGCGGGCATGACCCTTCAGGTCTTCCCGCATAAGCGCCTCGCCATCCCGCACGAAAGCTGGCACGCGGTCCATGTAGCCCCCGTGCAACGCGGCGTATCCGAGGTTCGCGAGCGCGAGCGCCGCGCCCGAAAGGTCGCCAAGCTTCTTGTAGAGGGCGATGGCCTCTTCGAGGGCTTCTATCGCCCGCCCGTAGTCCTGTTGGAAAACGAGGATGAAGCCGAGCCCATCGAGCGCCCTTGCCCTGGTGGCGGGAAACTCCCCGGTGTCTCTCTCGAGGGCGGTCTGCAGCCACCGCTTGCCCTCCTCGAAACGCTGCCCGCCCCAGAACCGCCAGAGCGCGGCGGGGAGGCGCAGCCTCAGCCAGGCGCGCTCTTCCTCGTCACCGGGCTCCAGGGACCAGGAGTGGGCCTCCCTGAGGTTCGCGAACTCCGTACGAAGGCGCCCGAGCCACAAGCCCTGATCCGGCCCGACCAGCTCGAGTTCGGCCCGCTCGGCGAGGGCCAGATAGTGCTCCGCGTGCCGAAAGCGGACCTCGGGCTCGTCCGGACTTCCGTGCAGCTTCTCGCGCCCGAACTGCCTGACGGGCTCAAGCATCCCGTAGCGCAAGTCTCCCCCGTTTTCCTCGACCACGACCAGCGATTTGTCCACGAGCGCCGACAGCAAATCCAGGACCAGCCCCGCTTCGACCGCATCCCCGGTCCCCACGGCTTCCGCGGCCTCCAGGTCCCACCCCCCGACGAACACGGAGAGCCGGTACAACAACGCCTTCTCGGCCTCGACGAGCAACTCGAAGCTCCACTGGAGGGTTGCCCTTAGCGTCCTGTGGCGGGCCGTGACCGTGCGGCCTCCCGAGCTCAGTAGGCCTAGAGGATCGTCAAGCTTCTCGAGGATCTGTTCGACCGAGAGCACCCGTGTTCGGGCCGCGGCCAGCTCTATGGCCAACGGTATACCGTTCAGCCTGTCGCATAGCCGCACCACCGCCGGGGCGTTCCGCTCGGTCAACGCAAACCCTGAATCGACAGCGCCGGCACGCTCGATAAAGAGCCGCACCGCCTCGTAGTCGGCCATTTCTCCGGTCGAGAGCGAGAGACCGGGATCGGGCACCGAGAGTATCGGCACCATGAAGTTGGTCTCGCCCTGAACGCGCAAAGGCTCGCGACTTGTCGCCAGAAGCGTCAGATCCGGGCATGTCGCAAGCAGGACATCGGCGAGGTCGGCGCACGCCTCGATGAGGTGCTCGCAGTTGTCCAGGACCAGAAAGGCCCTGCGGCCCTGCAGGTTATCCACGAGCGCCTCGGCTGGAGAGAGATCTGGCGCCTCGGGCACGCCCAACGCCGTGGCTACCGCCCTTGGTACGAGATCGGGGATCGAGATCGATGCCAGCTCGACCCACCACACGTCGCCCTCGAACGCTTCGATGAGGCTCCTGGCCACCGCCAGGGCCAGGCGCGTCTTGCCGGCCCCTCCCGGACCACAGAGCGTCACAAGCTGCCGCTCGGAGAGCAACCTCTCGATCTCGGCGACCTCCCTGCCGCGCCCGATGAAGCTAGTGCGTTCGAGCGGCAGGATGTCTGATCGGCGCCCCCGAAGGCGCGGGGAGGACGGTTGGATCCTGGAGGAATCCACTACGCGCAGCCTACGAGGGCCAGGCTCCGCGGAGGTTCTCGACGATGGCGGCTCCGGTATACAACGCTGATGCTCTCCTTCCTTCCGGAACCAACCTTAACGGACTCGGGCCGGGCGCGTATCCCCCAAATGGGTGATTCTCATTCCTTCCTGAGACGCGGGACGGTTCACAAACCGGGCGGGTTCGAGACCAGCCCCTACAGGGGTGTGGGGTTACCCGGCACGTGTTAGGCGAGGCGTCGTTGGACGGGTCTGGATTCACGTAACGTGGTTTCTCGGCGGGGTTATACTCGCTGTATGGGCAAAGATCGCGGAACGCCGGGCATGGATTTCGGGGTGCGGGTGGCGGCGGTGGTAGAGCGGGGAGGAGAGTTGCTGCTGGTACGCCACGAGAAGCCCGGTAGGGATGCCTACTGGGTGCTGCCGGGGGGTAGGCTTGAGCCTGGGGAGACGATACCGGAGTGTGCCGTTCGTGAGCTAGAGGAGGAGACCGGCCTCGCGGCAAGCTTCTCCGGGGTGCTTTACGTGGGCGAATTCCTGCGCGAGGGACGCCATACCATAGATGTCGTGGCCAGGGTGACGCTGGAGGGTGACGACGAGGCCGTTCTGGGGAGCGATCCCGAGGTCGCGCCGGATGCCGAGCCTACCTTGAGGGAGGTGCGCTGGGTAAGCGTTGACGAGCTGCGGGGGATCGAGCTTCTTCCGGATTCCGTGAAGAGACGGCTCCTAACCGACGCCGAAGCAGGGTGGATGCCCGAAGAGGTCTACCTCGGTGACTCTGGTGGGTGAAGCGCAGGGCGCCTTGCTCTCCGTGGTGATCATGGACGCCGCCATCGCGATGCTAGTAGTCGGGGGGTTCTGGCTCTCGATCTTCCTGATGAGGCGCTTCGGGAACAAGGTTGGCTATTCCCTGGCACCCCTGGGGTTCTCACGTCCCGAGGGGGGCACCTCTGGCGGGGTCTTTCTCGGGGTGTTCGTCGGCGTCTTCGCCATCACGCTCGGCTTTGTGGTCAACCCGCTGAGCGCGTACGTCCTCGAACGGCTCGGCTACTCCACACAATCTACGGTACAGCAACCGTTCATGCAGGGGCTCTCGGGCTGGGTGCAGGAGAGCCCGGGCCTGGCCGTGACCGCCATAATCCTGGTCGTGGTCGTTTTCGGGCCGGCCGTGGAGGAGCTAATCTTCAGGGGGGTCGTCTTCAACGGCCTCTACCGGATGGGAGCCTGGTTCACCACGAGGTCCGTGGGCGAAGACGTCCCGGCCATGCCTTACGGGAAGACAATCTTCGCGTTCTCGGCACTCGTCTCTTCTGTTCTTTTCGCCCTGCTGCACCTGGAGCCGGTGCTCCTGCCCATGCTGCTGATACTCGCGGTGATCCTCTGTTATCTCTTCCGGCGCACGGGAAGCCTGCTGCCATGTATCGTGGCCCACGCGACCTTCAATTCGTTTGCCACCGCCATTATCGTTCTTGATGGGTTGGGGGTTCTGGACGTTCCTATCTAGGGGCCGGGCTTTGTTGGGCGGTTCGTGAACCGCCCCTACATGGTTTGTTGGGTAGCCGCACCGGCAGGTCGGGCGGTGCGTCGTAGGAGCAGGTTCGAGACCCGCCCTCCCTAGGGGGTAGGCGATGTTGCTTCTGGCGGTTGGTTTCCTGTGTAGCGGGCCCTGGGCCGGATCAGGGTATTTGATCGGTATTGTTCCGTGGCGTGGGCGATCCAGCCTACCGTTCTGCCGAGGCCGAAGAGCGCTACCGCCGCGCCGGACGGCAGGGAGAGGGTCCGTGCCAGGGTCGCCAGCGCGAAGTCTATGGTGGGTCTGGTACCCATGAGATGGAGTATCTCTTCGGCTACAGTCCCGGACCGCCGGACCGCGGGGCTTGTGGGGTACGCTTCGGTAGTGATGTCGAGGAGGCCCGCGCCCCTGGGGTCTCCATCCGGGTAGAGCGAGTGCCCGAAGCCGGGGATACGCTCCCCGCGCCTGAGGCGGCCGGAGATCACTGCCCGCGCGTCTCCGGACATCTCGACCTCTCTCAGGAAGGCCTCGACCAGCTCGACCTCCCCCCCGTGCTTGACCCCGCCCAACGCCGCGAGGCCGGCGAGGACGACCGCGTAGGGGCTGGCCCCGGACGAGGCAACGCACCGCGCCGCGAAGGTCGAGACGGGCAACTCGTGGTCGGCGCAGTACACGAGCGCGGCATCGAGCAAGGACCCGGCCCCGACCTCTCCGGGCGCCCAGCCAAGTCGCAGCGCATCGGCAAGCCCCCTGCCGGTCTCCCCGGAAGCCGCCGCGACCATCAACCGGAGTATTCTGGCGCCGGTGCGCGCGACGGCCTCGGGGCGCAGGTCGTAGGCCGCCGGGTCCTCGGCGGCGGCGAGGGGCAGGAGGACCTGGAAGACCTCGAGGGGCGGCATCCCGGCAAGGCTTCCGAGCACGGCCTCGATTCGTTCCGAAGCCGGTCTGCCGTGGACAGAGAAAAGTTCCCCGGCAAGCGTCTCGTCGCCGGTCCAGAGGAGGGCCGCAACTTCTTCGATGCTCTCGTGGGACGCGAGATCCCCCACCTCGCGTCCCAGATAGTACAACCGGCCATCCTCGATGAGGGTGATCCCCGACTCCATCACCGGCGTGCCCCAGCTGAGCACACCCTCCACGACCCCATCAGGGTCGCGCCTGCGCTCCTTTCTCTCCTTGAGCCTCCTCACGTCCTCGGCCCGATACCGCCTGTTGCGCTTGCTGCCCCCCACCGCCTCGGACCGTACCATCCCCCGGCTCACGTACGCGTACAACGTCGCCACGCTCACCCCCAACTCCTCCGCCGCCCGACCCGCGCTGAGATACCTCTCGTCCACAGACCCACCACCTCCTTCTGCTCCGTCAACCCAACCGTACTATAACTTGATTTTTGAATCAATATTGATCCACCCGTTATGTGGGGTTACGATCAGGGCTCGAAGGTCGGATTGAAAGGAACGAGATGGGCGAGAATTCTGGGACCGGGTTCGTTGCCGGGTTAGAGGATGTGGTGGCGGTCGAGACCCGGTTGAGCAGGGTCGAGGGTGGGGCCGGGGAGTTGACAATCGCGGGGTTTCCGGTCGAGGAGCTGGCGGGGCGGTCATCCTTCGAAGAGGTCGTGTATTTGCTGTGGAACGATGAGCTGCCTGATCGTGATCAGCTCGCGGGGTTTCGGAAGGAGTTGGCCGGGCGGCGTGGGGTGCCGCCGGCCACGGTGGAGTTATTGCGGGCCGCGGCGGAGGACGGGGTGCCGATCATGGACGCGTTGCGCATGGCGGCTGGCACCTTGAGGACGGGCGCGGACGAGGAGGAAGCGTTATCTATAGTGGCCTCCCTGCCAACCATCGTTGCGGCTTACTGGCGGATACTGGGGGGTGGAGAGCCCGTGGCCCCGGATCCCGGCCTGGGTCATGCGGCCAATTACCTTTACATGCTCACGGGTGAGGTGCCAGGTGCGGAGTTCGTGCGGGCGCTAGACACGTACCTGGGCGCCGTCTCCGACCACGGCATGAACGCCTCCACCTTCGTGGCGAGGGTTATCGTGTCCACGAGGTCGGATCTCGTGTCGGCGGCGGTCGGGGCCCTCGGGGCGCTCAAGGGACCGTTGCACGGTGGCGCTCCGGGGCCGGCGCTCGACGTGGTTTTCGAGATCGGGGAGCCGGGCAGGGCCGAGCACTACTTGCGCGAAAAGCTGGCCCGCGGAGAGCGGCTAATGGGGTTCGGGCACAGGATCTACCGCGTGCGAGACCCGCGGGCCGACGTGCTGGCCGAGGCCGCAGAACGGCTGTACACGACCGACGGGGACAGAGAGCTCTACGCGCTCGCCCTCGAGGTAGAGAAGACGGCGCTCCGGCTACTGGCGGAGCACAAACCCGGTAGGAACCTGAAGACCAACGTCGAGTTCTACACGGCGCTCCTGCTGCACGGCCTCCGCTTGTCCACGGACCTCTTCACCCCCACCTTCGCGATAGGCAGGGCGGCAGGATGGACCGCACACTGCTTCGAACAGAGAGACCTGGACCGTCTAATAAGACCACAGTCCGAATACGTGGGCGACCATGACAGAACGTGGGTGCCCCTGGAAGAGCGTTAGGCGGTTCGCGAAACGAGCCGCGCCGTCAGCCCTCAGCAAAAAGCTGACAGCTGAAAGCTCAAAAAAAAGCGACCCCCGGAAAAATCCGGGGGCCGTACCCTTCTGAGTGCTACGCAGGTATCCCGTCTTAAAGCACGTCCGCCAACACTACATGGGAGGCGGATAAAGTAACCCAGGATCCCGCCGGGTGTTTTGGTGGGCCTAGGTCAGAGCCACCTCTCCCAGAAGATACCCGCGACTACTACTCGATGCGTCTATCTGGATCACCTCCTCTCGCGTGCCTTCAACTTCGCGAAGTTTACTACTGCATCCCGCGTCCAGCAAGTGCTAACAGAAAATATAGTTCTGATGAGCCGAATATATTGTGGGTCTGCACCGGGCGTGCAACGAAGGAGCCCCGTGAGGAATCGGAGTTCCTTTCGTTCCTGGTCCTAATCCTGTTCCAGGCGGAGCCTGAGGAGGTCGAAGGCGCGGTTGGTGCTGCGTTCGCGTATGGCGTCTCGGGAGCGGGCCCAGGCGGTGAAGTCCAGTTTCTCAGCGGACGTGCCCTCGGCGTCGGAGATGCCGACGAAGACGATGCCCACTGGCTTCTCTTCCGTTCCGCCGTCCGGGCCGGCTACGCCGGTGACGGAGAGGCCGTAGTCTGCTCCAGACGACTTGCGCGCGCCTTCTGCCATGGCGCGGGCGACGGGGTCGGAGACGGCGCCGTGCTCCAGGAGCAGGTCGTGCGGCACGCCTAGCAGGCGCTCCTTGGCCTCGTTGGAGTAGGTGATGAGGCCCTCCGTGAAGTAGGCGGAGGAGCCAGGCATATCCGTCAGGCGTTTGGCGAGCAGGCCGCCCGTGCAGCTCTCGGCGAGGGCCAGGGTGGCGCCCCTCTCCTGCAGCAGGCGTGCGACCGCGCCTTCCAGGGTCTCGTCGCCCTGGCCATAGTAGAAGTCGTCGAGGCGGGCCACGATCTCCCGCTCGACAGGGGAGATCTTGTCCAGGGCCTCCTCCTCTGTGGCGGCGCGGGTCGTGATCCTGAGCCGCACCCTGCCCTGC
>DASUPX010000167.1:0-7808 GCA_036280905.1 Rubrobacter sp.
ACGCAGGTGCTGCGCCGCCCGGGCCCGCTCTCTGATTCGGAAGACTACTGGGAAGCCGAGGACAAAAAGGAACCGTGAGCATCCCACGCCGTCTGGGGCGTCTGGCCCAGGGTTTCGTCTCGAGCCTGCAAACGGACGACCGGTTCCGCGAGAGGCTGGTACGCGGTCGCGAGCGCAGCGAGACCATAAGGGATGCTTTCGAGGCGGCCTGGAGGGGCGCCTCCGAGGAGTGGCGCAGGGCCGAAGAGCGCCGCACAGCCGAAGAGGCCGCCCGCCAGAACGGGGCGAGTACGCGGGAAAGGAACTCGGGTTGGCGGACGGCGCCCCCGTTTATCCCGCTCAGCTACCCGGCAAACGTGCTCTCCGCGTACAACAGGCTGGGTCTCGCCCCAGGGACCCCCATGGACGAGGTGGACAGGAAGCGCAGGGAGCTGGTCAAGCGCTTCCATCCCGACCGTTTCTCCGACCCCGGGAAACGCGTCAGGGCCGAGCGTGTAACGGCTGAGATCAACGCGGCCCACGACGCGATAGAACGCCACGTCCCCCGCAAACGGTAGGACGACCCTCCGGAACCCGTCGTCCTCCGTACGGAGATGCGCGAGATGGACGTTTTTCTGAAGACCGAACGACTGGTGCTACGCCGGTTCGTCCCTGCCGACGTCGGGCGCCTGTTCTCCCTCCACAACGATCCCGAGGTTATGCGGTTCCTCAACGGCGGCAGGGAGACCCCGCGCCGGGAGATAGAGCGCGAGTATCGCGAGCGTTTCGCAGGGGAAGGCTACTGGGCGGCCGTCGAGAGAGCGACGGACGACTTCATAGGATGGTTCGGCCTTCATGCCAGGGAGGGCCACGGCCCTCGCGGGCTGGAGCTCGGCTACAGGATCAGGAGGTCAGCCTGGGGCCGGGGCTACGCGACAGAGGGGTCGCGTGCCCTGATCCGAAAGGGCTTTGCCGAGCTCGGCGCTCGGCGGGTCTTCGCCGAGACCATGGCGGTCAACCTCGCCTCCAGGCGGGTGATGGAGAGATCCGGCCTGGAGTACGTGCGGACGTTTCATGTGAACTGGCCGGATCCCATCGCCGGGACGGAGAGGGGCGAGGTGGAGTACGCGCTCACCCGGGCCGCCTGGGAGCGGCGCGAAGCGGAGGTTCGACCGTAGATACAAGCGAGATATGGAACCGCATATTTTCCGCGTTAGACGGGGAGGGTGGCGAGGATGCCTGGCTGGAGCGCTGGCGGCACGTCCTCGATACGGGCGGGGATGCTCCGGTTCTGGAACTGGGCTGTGGCGACGGGCGGGACGCGCACTTCCTGACGGAGCAGGGCTTCGACGTCATCGCCACGGATTTCTCGGAGAAGGCGCTGGAGATCACACGCCGCAGGGCGCCGGCCGCGAAGACGCAGTACGTGGACCTGACCCGCGGCCTGCCCTTCCCCGACGAGAGCTTCGGGGTTGTCGTGGCGAGCCTCTCCCTACACTACTTCCCCTGGCGGCAAACTACGGAGATCCTGGCCGACGTCCGACGCTGTCTGCAACCCGGCGGCCACCTGCTGGCCCGCTTCAACTCCACGAATGACCCCCACTACCGCGCCGCAGAGAAACAACCCGTCGAGAACAACTTCTACCTCGTAGAAGGCATGCCCAAGCGTCTCTTCGACCAGCAAGACCTGAGAGCACTCTTCCAGGAAGGCTGGAAAATACTGGCCACCGAAGAGCACACGACGACAAGATACGGCGGCCAGAAGCTGGCATGGGAAGTAGCCGCCAGCAGAGCCGACCACTGAAAGCGACCGAAGGGAGCGTGCCGATAAACGAGGCTGCGAGGCCGAGTGTGCTGACAAGCCCGCGACGCGGGCGTGCTAAGACACCAGTTCTCCGCGCACGATCAGGCGGTGCTCGAAGGTCGGGATGGGGGTACAGCTCTGGAGTGAGATCACGGTCTCGCCTTCGACGGGGTAGGTTACCCAGTAATCGCCGGGCTCCACGGTCATGGTGTCGTAGACCGTGAAGGTGTATCTTTCACCGACTTTGTCGTCGATGAAGATACGATCGCCTGGCTTCATCTTGTCGAGCTTGTAGAAAGCGTATGGCACCCTGGTTCTGGGGAAGCCGAGGGCGTGCCCCGCGATAAACGTGTTCGAGCCCGCCGTCCAGGGCAGACCGCTGCCACGCAGGTGCATGATGCCCTGTTCGTCTAGCTCGGCTTGCCTGGACCCCGTTGGCACCTCGACGTCCTTCAGGCCAAGCCTTGGAACCGTGATCTTCATCTCAGAGGAGACGTTCGCCGCTTTCGCGGTTATGCTGGAGGGATCACGCGGGGCACCATCGGGAGGGTTCAACTGGGGTGAGTTTTCCCCGAGAAGCCTGGTCGTGCTGTCCACGGTGGTCGTTTCGAGCCTGGCGTGGGCCGTCTCCTTCTCCGGCAAGACGGGAACGAGCAGCAGGCAGAGCGCCACCGCCAACGGGACCAGCAAGAACAGTGTTTTCGGAGTGCCCATCGCCCGCCGGCAGTATACCAAGCGGTTCGTTTCGCGAACCGTGCCATCAGCTATTAGCTATCAGCCGTCAGCTACTCCCCAGGCGGCGATGCTCCTGGCGTCCCACCGTCTCTGTTTCGTACTTTCGCTTTGCGGGTGTTCTGGAGGCAGTCAAGTTCCGGATAGAGACAACAAGCTGATAGCTGAAGGCTGACAGCTGATCGCTAGAAAGCGCTGTAGAATGCCTAACATGAAGATAGACGACCTGATCTCGGACTTCGAGGAGCACCTCTCTGACGATCCCGGTACCAGCCCTCGTACGGCCGAGTTCTACGTGTCGGACCTGCGCGGGTTCGCCGGGTTCCTTCGGGAACGGGATATCACAGAGGTCGAGGCTGTTGGTGTCGGTGCCGTGATGGAGTTTCGAAACCACCTGCTCGGGGGAAACCGCAAGCGTTTCACCGTATACCGAAAGGATGCGGCCGTAAGGAGGTTCCTGGACTGGGTCAGGACCTCCACGGACGCCAGCCTGGACTTCGACCCCATCGAGCCCATGCACCAGCCGCTTGACCAGCAGATCGTCTTTCTGGAGAAGGAGGATGTCGACCAGCTCCTCTCCTTCCCTCAGAACACCCGCGACGCCGTCCGCGACGCCGCCGTGATCAGGCTGATGCTCGACACGGGGGTGACGGTGAGCGAGATCCGGGCTCTACTTAAGAGCGACGTCGACCTCGAAGCGGCCCAGGTCCACCTCGGCGGGCCTGGCTCCCACCTCGCCCCGCGCGTCAGGCGCATCTCGGAGGAGACGGTTGGGACCGTCCGCCGCTACCTCCAGATACGTGACGACGAGACGCCGGAGCTCGTCGTCGCCCGCGCCGCGAGACCCGTCACGACCTCCAAGACGCTCCAGAACGCCATCTGGAAGCGGTGCGATCAGGTCGGCATGGAACACGTTTCGCCAATGAACCTCCGCCACACCTTCGCCATAGGATTGCTGCGCCGGGGCGCGAGCCTGGAGGAGCTCAGGGAAGCTCTGGGCGTGCGTGACACCTCCAACATCGGCGTGTACAAGAAGTTCGTGTAACCGAAGGGGATGCCGGGGTATCTAACCTACTGGTGAACGCACAACTTAAAGACTACGGTGGCAGATGGGTTTTGGATCACAGACAGGTTTGCACCGGTTTGCCTAGTGGCATATACACAACATTACAAAACTCGTTGGTGTAGGGAGATTCCAAGGATGGCATCCGAGGGCTCGGGTACGGAACAGGCTCAGCAGCAACAGGGCTACGAGCAGGACCAGATCGAGCAGGAACAGGCGCAGATGAGGCAGCGGATGGCGGAGGTGGACGACAACGCCCCCGTCCGAAAGAACGACCCCCGCACCTCCGTCCAGAAGGCCGAAGAGTATCGTTTCGCGAGGAACATACCCGGCGACAGGACCATCCCCGAAAAAGAGTACGCCGACTACACGCTGGAGTATGACGAGGACGACGCCGTAATGAACGGCAAGATCCCCGACGTGCTGCTCGACGTGCCCGTGGTCAAGGTAGACGAGATCAACTTCGAGCTGAACGACCTCAGGGCGAAGGTCAACCTCTTCGCGAAGGTGCTAGATCTGGTCGAGCTCTCCGTCGGGGTGGACGCCTACCTCGGCAGGGTCAAGCTGGTGATCAAAGGCGTAGAGGCCCAGGCCCTTCTCAAGGTGAGGCTCGACAACGTCACGGCCATAATAGACAGGGTGCTGACGACCATAGACCGCAACCCCCAGATCGTCGAGAAGCTGGTCGAGAGCGTCGGCTCCGCCGTGGAAGATGTTGGCGAGGGCGCCGGCCAACTCGTCGGCGAAGGCGTGAACTCGGCGGTCGAGGACGTAGGTGAAGGTGCCGGACAGCTGGTCGGTGAGGGTGCCAACCAGGCCGTTGCCGATATAGGCTCGGGCGCGGGATCGGCGGTCGAGGACGTGGGAGAGGGGGCGGGTGATCTGGTCGGCGAGGGCGCCAACCAGGCCGTCGCTGATATAGGCTCGGGTGCAGGCTCCGCCGTGGAAGACGTTGGCGAGGGTGCCGGCTCCGCGGTAGAAGACGTGGGTTCCGGCGCCGGCTCTGCCGTGGAAGACGTAGGTGAGGGTGCGGGATCGGCGGTCGAAGACGTTGGCGAGGGAGCCGGCGATTTCGTGGGAGAGGGAGCGAACCAGGCCGTCGCGGAGGTCGGTTCCGGCGCCGGCTCCGCCGTCGAGGACGTGGGTTCTGGTGCCGGAGAAGCGGTCGAGAGCACGGGCGATGCGGTAGAAGACGTGGGTTCCGGCGCGGGATCGGCGGTCGAGGACGTGGGCTCGGGCGCCGAGTCGGCTGTCGAGGACGTTGGCGAGGGCGCCGGCCAGGCCGCCGGCGAAGTGGGAGAGGGTGCCGGTCAGGCTGCTGGTGAAGTAGGCGAGGGTGCCGGAGAGGCTGCCCAGCAGGCTGGTGAGGGCGTCGGGGAGGCCGCCGAAGGTGCCGGAGAGGCGGCGCAGGGCGTCGGGGATACGGCGGGCCAGGCGGTCGAGAGCGCGGGTGACGCTGCGGGAGAGGCTGCCGAACAAGCAGAGGATGTGGTAGGCCAGGGCGCGTCGGAGGAGCAGGACGACCAGAACGGTGGGGAGTCAGCCGAAGGTGAAGAAGCCACCAACGGCGACGGTCAGGTTACGCGGCGCACGGTAGACCAGCTTGGGGACATCGTCGAGACCACCTTCGACGAGAACGGCGAGGTGGTGGGGGAGGACCTCGTCGGCAACGTAGAGGATCTCCCGGCCGAGGAGGAGTATACGGATGAAGAGGGCCGGGCCGTGACGAGGGTCAGGGACGAGTCGGGGAGCGTTTTCGAGCGCGTGGCCGACGAAGATGGCAACATGCTAGATGTCAGGACAGTTTGAGAGACGTGAGAAGAAGATTGCAGAAAGTGCAGAGAGAGGAGAGCACGTGACCGAGAGACACACCGAGGCGTTGGAGAGGCTCAACCAGGGCATCCAGGAATCCAGGCGGGAGGTCCAGCAACGGACCATGAACCTCGCCCAGGACTACTTCGGCGAGTCGGCGGAGGCTCTCAAACAGCAGATACAGGAAGATCGCGCCACGCTAGAGGGTTTGCCCGATCAGATCCCCGGCGGGCGCGAAGAGGCCTTCCAGGTGTTGTTCCAGGAGCTAATGGATAACTACTCGGCCATGACAGACTGCATAGAGGAGGCACAGAAGAACGTGGCCGACCTGGATACGGACCAGATCCGGCGCCAGGGCGAGATAGAGGCCACGGACGCGGCCCGCCGCGAGGCGAAGGAGCGGGGCGTGGACCTCACGCAGGTCGAAGGCACCGGCAGCGAGGGACGTATCATCGTTAGCGACGTGGTGGAAGCCGCCGAGGCCATGGAAGAGGCCGGTGGGGATGGGGCCGCGGGCCAGGCCGCCCAGCAGGCCCAGGACGCCGCCGGGCAGGCCACCGATCAGGCGGGCCAGACCGTCGGCCAGGTGCAGGACACCGTGGGCGGCCTCACCGGCGGCCTCACGGGTGGCCAGGATGATGACCAGCAGCAGGGCGGAGGCCCCCTCGGCGGGGTCACCGATCAGGTTGGCCAGGTGGCCGGACAAGCGCAGGACGTAGCCGGGCAGGCCACCGATCAGGCGCAGCAGGTGGCAGGACAGGCAACCGATCAGGCCGGCCAGGTCGCTGGCCAGGCGCAGGAAGCGGCCAGCGGGGCGGCGCAGCAAGCCCAGGACACGGCGGGCCAGGCCGCCCAGCAGGCCCAGGACACCGCCGGGCAGGTCACCGACCAGGCGGGCCAGACCGTCGGCCAGGTGCAGGACACCGTGGGCGGCCTCACCGGCGGCCTCACGGGTGGCCAGGATGATGACCAGCAGCAGGGCGGAGGCCCCCTCGGCGGGGTCACCGATCAGGTGGGCCAGGTGGCCGGACAAGCGCAGGACGTAGCCGGGCAGGCCACCGATCAGGCGCAGCAGGTGGCGGGACAGGCAACCGATCAGGCCGGCCAGGTCGCTGGTCAGGCGCAGGAAGCGGCCAGCGGGGCGGCGCAGCAAGCCCAGGACACGGCGGGCCAGGCCGCCCAGCAGGCCCAGGACGCCGCCGGACAGGCGGCCGGGCAGGCTCAGCAGGCTGCCGGGGGAGGCGACGAGGAGCCCAGGGCCACGAACGCCGCCAGGCGCAGGGCAGAGCAGTTGGGCCTGGACCTATCCCAGATCCAGGGGACGGGCTCCGGGGGGCTCATAACCATCAGGGACGTTACTGGCTCCTGAGGCGATGAAGAAGGAGGGAACAGGCAAACCAGCAAACCCGGTCCTGACGCTAGATGCCGGGGTGAGGATGGACGAGTTGCGCTTCGAGAAGGTGCCGGACCCGGAGGTGCGCTTCCGGGGAAACACCCCGCGTAACTCGGTGTGGAAGAGCAGGCGCGTGAACCTGCCCGACGAGGTTCGGGAGGGCGTCGTCTACCGCGACGCAGGAATCCGGTTGCGCATAGCCACCGAGGTCGTAGAAAACCCTTCCGAACTCGAGAGTAGTTCGGGGCGCGGAAGGGTAAAGACGAGATCGAAGAATGTGTTGGTGAACACTGTAGAGCAAGAATCACGCAACGAGAAGGAGAAAAAGTGAGCGAACAAAATCAGAACGACCAGCAGGAACAGGCGTTGCAGGAGGCCCGCGACTTCTTCGGGCAGTCGATGGGCCGTATCCTGGGCCAGATGCAGAGCGACAGCCAGCAACTTCAGGGCTACATGCAGCAGCTGCCCGAAGACTCGCAGGCCCAGATCCAACAGATGACCGACACCTACAACGAGTTCGGCAACACCATAGGCCAGGCCGCGCAGGACACCGGCGTGGGAGACTCGTTGCTGGAGTCGGCCCAGCAGGCCAGGCAGATGGCCGATCAGTCGTCCGGCCAGAGCCCGACCGACATGGCGGCAGAGCAGACGCAGCAGGTGTCCGGCCAGGTTCAGGAGGCAGCGGGACAGGCCACCGATCAGGCCGGGCAGGTGGCCGATCAGGCCCAGGACGCCGCCGGTCAGGCAACCGAGCAGGCCGGTCAGGTGGCCGATCAGGCCCAGGACACCGTGGGCGGTCTGACGGACCAGGTTCAGGACGCGGCCGGCCAGGCTACGGATCAGGTCGGAGAGGTGGCGGACCAGGCCCAGGAGGCCGCCGGTGACGCGGCGGATCAGGCCCAGGACCTCGCCGGCCAGATGGCGGAGAGCCTGCCCGAGGGCTACGAAGCGCTGGGCCAGCCGTTCACCGACGAGCAGGGCAACTCGATACTGCAGGGCCAGGACGAAGAGGGCAACACCGCCAT
>DASUPX010000168.1:0-6439 GCA_036280905.1 Rubrobacter sp.
CCTCGGACCGTCGACGGTCCCCCCCGAGGACGAGGAACTACTCGACGCGCTGGCGCGGAGTTTCGACCCGGCGGCGCACCTGGAGGAATCCGACGCTCTGGCCTACGGGGGGCCCGACGACGCGCGCTCTGTTCTGGCGACGCTCATGTACGGGCCCGTCCTGAACCTGAACGGGTTCTCCGCCGGCAGCGTCACGGGCAAGACGATCGTACCCCACGAGGCCAGGGCCGCCCTGGACCTGCGAATTCCCCTCGGCACAGTTTCCGAGCGTGTGGTGGCCGCCGTAGAGCGGATCGTCGCGGAGGCTTCTCCCGGGGTGACGGTCGACGGGGTGCAGCTTTGCCCTCCGTCGCGAACCGCCGCGCACTCGCCGGTGGCGCGCGCTATGGTCGCCTCACAGAGGGACGTGGGCCCCCGACCGCAGGTGTGGCCCTCGGCGCCGTGGTGGGCTCCCTTCCACCTCTTCGAGCAAGTCCTCGGGATGCCCTTCGCGCTGGGAGGCGCGGGGCATGCGGGCCGCGCCCACGCCGCCGACGAGTACGCGACCATCGCCGGCCTGAGGACGCACATGCGCCAGTCGATAGCGTTTCTGCACCGCTTCGCCCGCGCCGCCGGTGCGGAGTGATAAGGCCGCGAGAGGAGGCATACGTTGTGGGCTGAGCCTTTGGAGTTCGGGAAGCTTAGCTGGCCCGAGGTAGCGCGGGCCGCCGGTGAGGGACGGGTCCCCATAGTGCCGATAGGCACGCTCGAGGACCACGGGTACCACCTGCCGATCGACACCGACGTGACGCTCGTGGAGGCGGTATGCCGGGGCGCGGCGGAGCGTCTGCCTGCGGAGACGGTGCTCCTGCCGCCCATCGTGCACGGTTACTCTCCGCACCACATGGATTTTCCCGGTACGATCTCCATCCGGTGGGACACCTTCTGCCGGTACTGCACGGACGTGGCCCTGTCGTTGGTTCGCCACGGCTTCCGACGAGTCCTGCTGGTGAACGGCCACGGCTCCAACCAGAACCTGGTCGAGACCGCGGCCCGCCTGACGATGGTTGAGGAACCCGAATCCCTGGTCGCCGCCAGCTTCTACCTGGTCTCGGAGGAGAGCGCACGGATCATCGAGGAGGTCCGCGACTCGGGGCGCGGCGGCATGGCCCACGCCTGCGAGCTGGAGACCTCCCTCTACCTGCACCTCCATCCCGAGGCCGTGGATATGTCCCGCGCCGTCGACGAGCGTGGCTACCCCGAGACGGAGCACGCCTGGATGGACTGGTCCGACGGTCCCCTGAAGGCGATGCCCTTGTGGTCTTCGTTCTCGACGTCGGGCGTCCAGGGTGACGCCCGAGGGGCGACCGCCGCAAAAGGTGGGGCGCTGTTCGCGGCCGCCACGGCGGAAATAGCCTCCTACGTCACGGAGTTGAGGAGCATGCCGATCCCACAGAGAAAGGATCACCACTGATGCTCAAGGGCCACGTCCTGCGTCCCGGAGGAACGATCGGGGTACCGGCTCCCGCGAGCCCCTACCACAACCGCAGCGAGGTACTGCGCGGGGTTGAGTGGTGGGAGGATCAGGGCTACAGGGTGAAGCTGGGCCGCAACGTGTTCGCCCGCGACGCCTACGTGGCCGGCACGCCGGAGGGCCGGGCCGAAGACCTAATGGACATGTTCACCGACGACGAGGTGGACGTTGTCCACTGCTTTCAGGGCGGCTACGGCGCGGCCCAGACCATCGAGCTGCTCGACTTCGACGCCATAGGGCAAAACCCCAAACCGTTCATCGGCTACTCGGACATCACCGCGCTTCACACCGCGCTGCGACACTACACGGGGCTGGTCACGTTCTACGGACCAGGCCTCGCCGGCGTCAACGACAGGGAGACCAAGAAGTTCACGCAGGAGCGGCTGTTGAAGGCCCTTACCTCAGAAGAACCGCTCGGCGAGGTGCCGCGTGACCCGAAGAACACGTACATCCGCTCTTTCGGGGGCGGGTCGGTGACGGCGCCTATGGTGGGCGGGTGCCTGTGGCTCCTGTGCCAGGCTATAGGCACGCCGTGGCAGCCCGACTTCGACGGCAGGATCCTCTTCTTCGAAGACGTGGATGCGCCGCCCTGGTATATCGACGGTTTCCTGAACCAGATGCGCCAGGCCGGCGTGCTGGACGGCGTCGCGGGGGTGGTCGTCGGCGAACTGGAGAAATGCGACTGGCGGGAGGAACGGCCCGAGTTTCCCCAGACCCTCTCCATCGAGGACGTGTTAGAGCGCTACATCGAGCCTCTGGGTGTGCCAGCCCTCTATGGCTACCCTCTAGGTCACGGCGAGCGGCTATGCACCATCCCCCTCGGCGTGTCCGCGGTGTTGAACGGAGATGACAGAACCCTTACAATCCAGGAGCCAGCATTACTGGAATAGACCAGCGTTGCTGGAATCGAGGGGCGAAGGGGAAAGGGAATATGCGAAGGATTTCTGTGGTCGTGGTGTTGGTGGCCCTGGTCTCGGTTCTTGCCGGCATCGCGAGCGCGGCGGCCCAGGACTCCTCGGGGGAGGATGAGAAGGTAGTCTTCCGCGTCGGGGCCACCAACGATATTGACGGGTTCAACCCCTTCAAGATCGTCGAGATCCCCTCCTACGAGGTCATGGGCCTAACCTATGATCTACTGGTAGAGACTTCTCCCAAGGACTCGAGCCCGGCGCCGGGTCTGGCCGAATCTTGGGAGACCTCGGACGACGGTCTCACCTGGACCTTCCATCTCAACAAGGACGCCAGGTGGCACGATGGAAAACCCGTGACCTCCGAGGACGTCGCCTACACGTATCAGCGTATTTTGGACGAAGAGCAGGGCCTGTACATCGACGCCGTCAAGCAGATCGATAGCATAGAGACGCCAGACAAGCACACGGTCGTTTTCACGACCAAGAAACCATCGGTGCAGATGTTGAACACGTACGTCTACATCTTGCCCAAGCACATCTGGAAGGACGTGCCCGCGGACGAGACCAAGAGCTTCAAGAACGAGCCGGTGATCGGCTCCGGTCCCTTCCAGGCCGTAGAATGGAGGGAGGGTCAGTTCGCGCGCCTGGAGGCCAACCCCGATTACTTCCGGGGCGCTCCCCACGTAGACGAGGTCATCTTCCAGTTCTACGACAACGCCGACACAATGGTGCAGGCGCTCAAGAACGGCGAGGTGGATTACATCTACAACATGCCCATCAACCTCTTCAAGTCGCTCCAGAACCAGGAGGGTATCGAGACCAACTCGGCACCCGACCCCGGGTTCACCGAGCTCGGCTTCAACCTCTACGAGCCCACGCCCGAGGCGATAGAGGAGTTCGGCGCGCCAGAGAAGACCACGGGGAACCCGGCATTGCTCGATCCGCGGGTGCGTGAGGCAATCAACTGGGCCATCGACGAGGAGGTCCTTACCGACAAGGTCCTACAGGGCGAGGGCGTTGCCGGCAGCACGCTCGTACCGCCGGCGCTGGCCACCTACCACCTCGAGCTCCCGGAGTCCGATATTCAGGGCTTCGACATCGAGCGCTCCAGGGAGCTGCTGGCGCAAGCCGGATGGGAGGACACCAACGGCGACGGTACGGTGGACAAGGGCGGCGAGGAGCTGCAGCTGCGCCTGTTCTTGCGCACGGAGGATTCGGACTCGGCCACCCAGGGCGCGTTTCTCGAAGACTGGTTCGAGAAAGCAGGGATCGGGCTCGAGACCAAGGTCATGGGCGACACGGCCCTCACCGACGCCATCTACGCCGCAGACTACGACATGTTTATCTGGGGCTGGGGCTCGGAAGCGGATCCCGACTTCATCCTCTCGGTGCTCACCTGCGACCAGATCATGGGCTGGTCGGACACGTTCTGGTGCAACGACAGGTACTCCAGGATGTACGCAGAGCAGAAAGAGCAACTCGACCTCGACGAGCGGGCCGCCACCGTAAAGGAGATGCAGCGGATCGCCTACGAGGACAATCCTTACGTGATCCTCTACTACGACAATCAGCTCGAAGCCTGGCGCACGGACAAGTTCAAAGGCTGGAGCAAGACCCCGTCGGACGCCGACCCCGGCCAGGTGGCTTTCACGTTCACGACCAAGACCTACATGGACTTGCAACCCCTGAGCGCGGGCGGGGCTGGCGGCGACGAAAGCGGTGGCACCTCACCGTTGCTTTTCGTGGGGCTGGGCGTCGTCGCGATCGCGGTCCTCGCCGGAATCGTCGTCTTGATCAGGCGGGGGAGCGCGGAGGACAGGGCCTGAGCCAGGCACGTTACCTGGGCGGGAAACTGCTGCAGGCCGCGGGCACGCTGCTGTTCGTGCTCGTCCTGAACTTCTTCCTCTTTCGCATCCTGCCGGGCGACCCCGAGCGTACTTTCATCCGGTTGCAGCGCATCTCGCCTTCGCAAATAGACGAGGTCGAGAGAGAGTTTGGGCTGGACCGCCCGCTCTGGGTACAGTTCTTCGACTACCTTGGCGACACCGCGCGGGGCGAGCTCGGCATCTCCTACGTCTTCTCCCGGCCGGTCGCGGAAGTTATCGGAACCGCGCTGTGGCCGACGATCCTGCTCGTCGGGGTGGCCACGCTGGCGGCGACGGTGATCGGGACGCTCATGGGCATCTGGGGTGCGTGGCGCCGTGGGAGCCCCATCGACACCTCTCTGCTCGGCTTCGGGCTCGTCACCTACGCGATGCCCGAGTTCTGGCTCGGGATGCTCCTGATCCTCGGTTTCGCCGTCGCTCTCGGCTGGTTTCCGACCTCGTTCATGACCACCCCCGGGCTCGTTGACGCCTCGGCGGGCGCGCAACTCGTCGACACGATGGAGCACCTCTTCCTGCCGGCGCTCACCCTGACCCTGGCCCTGATCGGGGAGTACGTCCTGATCATGCGTTCCAGCGTCATGGAGGCGATGAACGAGGAGTACGTGACGACGGCCCGCGCCAAGGGGATGCGCGAGGCCCTGATCTTGCGAAAACACATCGTCCCCAACGCCCTTTTGCCCCTCGTGACGCTCGCCGCGCTTAACATCGGGTTCATCGTCTCCGGCGCCATCGCGGTCGAGACCGTCTTCTCGTGGCCAGGCCTGGGCCTGCTCACCTTCCGCGCCATCAACGGGGGGCCAGACTACCCACTCTTGCAGGGCCTCTTCCTGCTGTTCTCGGTGGCCGTGATCCTGGCCAACCTCCTGGCGGATCTGCTGCTTGGCCTGCTCGACCCCAGGATCGGGCGCGCGTGAGTACCCAGGCCACGCCAGGCGCCCGCTTGGTCGGGCGCGCGCGCCGGATCCGGGCTTTCAAATCCTCAGCCAGGCTCTTCGCAAGAAACAAGATGGGCGTGGCGGGGCTCACCATCCTGACCGTTTTCGTCCTGCTCGCCGTCTTCGCCGACGTGTTAGTCCCACAGGCCAGCCTCTCCGTGACCAACGCCCCGGGCACCCCGCTAGAGCCACCTTCGGCGCGGTTCTGGCTCGGCACGGACGAGCGGGGGCGTTCGGTACTGGATCTCGTAATCCAGGGGTCCCAGATCTCCTTGCTCGTCGGGTTCCTCGCCTCCGCGGTCTCGATGCTCATCGGCTCCCTGGTAGGGATCGTCGCAGGGTACGTCGGGGGTTGGATCGAGGTTGTCCTCATGCGCTTCACCGACTGGTTCCTGGTGATCCCCTTCCTCCCCCTGGCCATCGTGCTCGTTGCCATACTGGGCCGGGGACTTTTCGTTATCGCTTTCGTTATTGGGATCACGACCTGGCCGGGTACCGCGCGCGTCGTGCGTGCCCAGGTACTGACACTAAAGGAGCGTCCCTACGTCGAGAGGGCCAGGGCCCTCGGCGCAAGCAATAGCCAGATCGTAACCCGACACATCCTGCCCAACGTGTTTCCCCTGATCTTCGCCAACACCATCCTGATCGTCGCGATCGCGATCTACACCGAGGCTATCCTCTCCTTCCTTGGTCTAGGCGATCCCTTCAGCATCTCCTGGGGCAGTATCCTGGAGTCCGCCTTCGCGGAGGGCGCCATCTCGCTCGGCGCCTGGTGGTACCTGGTTCCGCCGGGCCTTTGCATAGCCCTGGTGGTGCTGGCGTTCGCGATGTGCGGCTACGCTTTCGACGAGATACTGGACCCAAGACTGCGAGACAGATGACCGAAACCGCCGCGCCCACAGGAACCCTGCTGGAGGTGAAAAACCTGCGCGTCCTGTACGAGGTGCGCGGAACGAAGGCTCCAGCTGTCGACGGCGTAAACCTCTCGCTCCAGCCGGGTGATGCCTTGGGGCTCGCGGGGGAGTCTGGGTGCGGCAAGAGCACGCTCGCGCTGGCGTGCCTCGGGCTCTTGCCGAGCAACGCGACGCTCGAGGGGTCTATTCGCTATCGGGAGACGGAGGTGATCGGGGCCAAGCCAGGACGGCTCAGGGCGCTGCGCTGGGCTGGCATATCCATGGTCTTCCAGGGGGCGAT
>DASUPX010000169.1:0-10831 GCA_036280905.1 Rubrobacter sp.
CTTCCTTCGTGCACGCGCCCGATCACGGGCGGGTCGGAGGCGCGCAGGTCAGCGGCCAGGGCTTCGGCGTCCGTTCCCCCGAGCCTTACCGCGAAGGAGGGTATCTCGTACGTCGGCAGCGTTCCCCCGCCGCTACGGGCCACGGAAGGGGTCACGTCGACCTCCAGCGCGGGTGTGTTGCTCCTCAACGCCCCGGCGAGGTTGGCGGCCCTCCCCTCCAGAAGTTGGGCTGGGGTCTCTAGCGTGCGGAGGGTGGGTAATTCTCCTTCCGCGGTACCGTCCAGGTAGGAGCTCAGGGTCGCCTCCAGGGCGGCAAGGCAGAGCTTGTCGGCTCGGAGGGCGCGGGCGAGAGGGTGCCGGCGCATCGCGGAGATCCAACGCTCTTCGCCCACCGCTATCCCCGCCTGCGGCCCCCCGAGAAGCTTGTCGCCGGAGAAGATGGTGAGGTCAGCCCCCTGCCCCACGGCGTCCTGGACCCTGGGCTCGCCACCCACGGGCAACAGCGCCCCGCTGCCAACGTCGGCCACTACCGGAAGCCCCAGGGTCGCGAGGTCCGAGACCGGCACCGACTCCGTGAAGCCAACCGTCTCGAAGTTGCTCGGGTGGACCCAGAGGATCGCGCGCGTATTCTCGTTTATGGCCCCCTCGTAGTCCGAAAGCCTGGTGCGGTTCGTGGTTCCTACCTCCCTGAGGCGGGAGCCGGAGAGTTCCAGCACCTCCGGGATGCGGAAGCCGCCCCCTATCTCTATGAGCTGCCCGCGTGAGACGATAACCTCAGGAGCTTCGGAGGCACCAGACGCAACGATCGCCGAGAGCGCGAGGAGCGTGGCCCCCGCGCAGTTGTTAACGACCAGCGCGTCCTCGGCGCCTGTCAGCTCCCTCAAAAGCGGCACCGCGTGATCGTAGCGCGAGCCTCTGCCTCCGGAATGGAGATCGTATTCCAGGTTGGAGTATCCCGTGGCCGCCTCGCTCACCGCGAGAACGGCCCGCTCAGAGAGGACCGAGCGGCCCAGGTTGGTGTGCAGGATCACGCCCGTCGCGTTCACGACCCGGACGAGCCCCCTGCCCGCGAGAAGGTCTAAGGCCGCATCCACGACGGCCTTCTCGGACACCTCCGGCTTCTCACCAGCGGAGATCCTGCGCCGCAGATCATCGAGCGCCTCGCGTACGGCGCCCGTTGCCCTGGCCCGGCCGTGCCGGTCTGCCAGCGCAATCCCCGGGCGGCCGCGCAACACGGCGTCTACGGCGGGGAGGCCGCGGAGCCTGTCCCTATTCCCCGTCTCCATCATGCGTGGCTCAGTATAACCCGGCGTGTCCCGCCGAAACGTGAGCCACAAGCGCTGTGCTAAACTTGCGCCGTCGAAGCCCGAAAGCGCCGAAAGGACCCTGACCTTGGGCGAGGGAACCAGCAAATTCGTGCTCGGGGCCACCATCGGGGCGGTGGGTGGTTTCGTCGTCGGCACGTTCGCCACGACACCCACTGCGCGCTCGGCCCGCCAGTCGGCGTTCGGAGGCGTGAACCTCTCAGCGCGTTTCCTTGGAAGGACGGTAGTCAGGGCCGTAGACGGCCTCGGCTCCGTGGCCGAATCCGGCTATACCCGCATCCGGGGCAGGGAAAAATACCTCGAACACGAGATCGACGACCTGAGAGAACAGATAGCCCGCCTGCAACAGAAGATAGACTAGCGCGCCGGCCTCCCCTCGGGGAGTCTAGCGGTCAGCTTTCAGCAAAGTTGTCCCAAAGTGACACGTAGCGCATCGAATCCAGCCGCTCGGGCAACGGATGCTCGCACTCGGGTGGCCAGGTCCACCACGAGAAAAAGCTGAAAGCTGATGGCTGACTGCTACAAGCTAATCCCTGAAGAAGCGTCTTAGCCAGGTAGGCAGGGCGTTGGTTCTGTCTGTGGCGCGTTTGTAGTCTTCCAGGTCGTCGGGATGCACGGGGGTGCCGGCTTCTCCAAGGAGGGCACTTGCGTCGTGGAGACGTGGTTCGGGGGTATCGGGAGAGAAGGTGGCTTCTACCAGGTAGTTGCCGTTCCATCGTACGCGGTAAATGCGCAGGCCGGATAGTTCTGTCTCGGTAAAGCGCCGGTCCAGGTCGGCGGCTGCGGTTCTGGCCTCTTCCTCGCGGGCAAACTCGTAGCCGAGGGAGGCTGGGGTCTGCGCGGGGTCGCTCTCCATGTTACGTTCCAAGCCTCGACATCCAGAGGCCCGGGTCGCGGACCTCTGCGAGCGTGGGGAGGTTCTCGGGCGACGCCCAGATACGGTTGAGACCCTCCATACCCTCGCGCTTCACGACGGTGTCGGCGAAGGCCTCCCCAAGCTTGTACTGCTCCAGTTTGACGTCGAGACCGGTCAGGCGGAACACGGCCGTCTCGAGAGGCGGTCGGTGGCTCCTGCTCCGCGACATGCGCTCTTTCAGGTGCTCGTAGTTGGGAACGAGGTTCCGGCCCACGTGGTGCATCACGTAGTCCGAATAGCCCTCTATCACAGACATCGCTGCCTGCATCCTGTCGAAGGACTCACGCTGGGGACGGCTCATCAGGAGCTCGACAGATCTTCCCCCCGTCTTCAGGTTCGTAGAGAGCCGGCTCAGCGTTTCGCGTACCCCGAGGCGGTCGGCCAGAGGTGAGATAAGGCTCTCCAGAAGATCCCCGAGGTGCCGCCGCAGCCAGGGATACCCCTCGAACTGGAGCGCGTGGGTCATCTCGTGCAGCACGATCCAGAGCCTGAGCCCGTCTACCGGCACCCCGAGCCTTGTGGCCGCAGAGACGATGTTCCCGTCGAGGAAGAAGACCTTTCCCGGCTCTCCATCGCGCCCCGGCGTGAGCAACGGCCCAGTGTCGTACTGCCCAAGCACGCGTGAGGAGAGAAAGCCAAGCAAGAGCCCGACCTGGGCGGTCAGCGTTACACCCCCGACGGCCCACGTGAAATCACCCGCACCAGCCGCAGCGCGCTGCACGATGGGCTCCATCAGCTGCCCGAAGCCCTCGATGTTGAAGTCGATCCACTCGGCCCGATCGGCGATCCTGAGCTGACGTCCGTTCGGAGGTCCCTGGGGCAACTCTATCCCCGTAAAGCGCGAGAGGGGATCGAGCGTCGCCCCCACGGCGCCCGCGTAGTCGAAGTCGCCCGCGGGGCCCCGCTCGGTGCGTGAGGCAAGCGTAACGGCGATGGTACGCGCCGCCCCCCAGGAGATCACGAACGTTCCTCGGCGTAGAGAGACATGCGCTGAGTATATACGCTGCCCGAGCCTGCGAGTTTCAGCCGTTTGTAAGCTGCGCGCTCCCGGGTTATATTCTGTGCCATGTTCGGTGTCGGACCCCAGGAGATGGTTATAGTAGGCCTGATCTTCCTGATTATCTTCGGCCCGAGCTCCCTCCCCAGAATGGCCAAGGACATGGGCCGCTTCGTAGCGGAAGCCCGCCGCGCCATAGACGATTTCAAAGACGAGATCACCGCCGCAGGCGAAGACGACGATGACGACGAAGGCGTGGACGACAAGAAAGAGCGGGACCTCTAGTAGGGCGCTTCGCGCCGCACGCTCCGGCTAACGCCTACGCTCCTCAGCACACTACGGCCTTCGGCCTCCGTTTGTCAGCACGCTCGGGCTAGCGCCCTCGCTCGTCGGCAACGCATAGCTTCGCCTCGCTTTCGGCAAGTTGTATCGGGGTGGCACGACAAGCTCGGTTACCCCTCTTTCCTTCGTGCCGTTACTCGGGGGCGGCAGGCTCAGGCCGTAGCCTTATCAGCTGAAAGCGAGCCTGGCGAAGCCGGGCGAAGCGTTGCCGACGAGCCGGTGCAAGCCGGCGTGCTGACGAGGCGCGAAGCGCCGTGCTGAGGAGCGTAGGCGTTGGCCGGAGCGTGCTACTCGGGCACGTAGAGGGCGCGGTGGAGGGGGTTTTCGTGGTGGCTCCAGCCGCCGGGGCTGACGTTCGTGGTGGTCTCCATATACATGGCGGACCTGGCGTCGAGGTTGTCTATGAGGTGGACGAGGAGGGCTTCCAGGGTTTTGGGGCGCTCGGGGGAACCGTATTCGGTCTCTCCCTGGTGCGCGATAAGGGTGTGGGAGATCCTGAGGCGCAGGTCTTCGGGGAAGTCCGGAAGGGCGTCGATGTAGGTGGAGACCAATCGCTCTCCAAGCACGACGTGGCCGAGAAGACGGCCCTCCGTGGTATAGGCGAAGGCGCCCTTGTCCCAGGAGAGCTCCTGAACCTTGCCCACGTCGTGGAAGATGGCGCCGAAGACGAGGAGGTCGCGGTCCACGGGGTAGAGGTCTGCCAGGTGGCGGGCGATCCTCAGGCAGCTCACCGAATGCTCCAACAGGCCCCCGACGCGCGCGTGGTGCATGGATTTCGCAGCGGGAGCCTCGCAGAAGCGCCTCCAGAAATCCTCATCGGAGACCATGACCTCGAAGAGGTCTCGCAGGTGCCCGTTCTCCAGGTTGCGTCCTGCCTCCTCCAGTTCGCCCGCAAGGTCCATCCGGTCCAGCTCTGTGGCTGGGAGGAAATCCTCTTCGGCTACGTCCTCGGGGCGGAGGAGGCGCAGGCGTTCCAGCTTGACCTGCAGGGTGCCGCGGTATTCGTGGGTGTGGCCCTCCACGGCCACGTAGGCCGGGGCTGGGACCTCCCCAAGGAACTCCTCGGGTAGCTTGCCCCACATGCGGGCGTCAACCGAGCCCGTTCGGTCCACCAGCTTCAGGGAGAGGTAGGGCACGCCACGGCTATCGTTGCGGACCGTGGTATCGGTCGCCAGGAAGCTGGCGCGCAACCTGGAGCCAGGCTCCAGATCGCGCGCCCAGAACTTCTCTTTGTTGAGGGGATTGTTCGTTCTACCCTTTCACGGCCCCGGCCGTCAGGCCCGAAACGATGCGGCGCTGGAAGATCAGGACCAGTATCACGAGCGGGATCGTGACGACCACCGCGCCCGCGGCCTGGGCACCGTAGTCCGTGGTGTAGGTCGTGGCGAAGTTCGGGATCACCACCGTTACCGGGTAGTGGGCGGCGTCGAAGATGAACGTGTTGGCGAAAAGGAACTCGTTCCAGGCGTGGATGAACGTCAGGATGGCCGTCGTGAACACGCCCGGGGCCGCAAGCGGCACTATCACCTTGCGGAACGCCTGCAGCGTCGTCGCCCCGTCCACCTTGGCCGCCTCTTCCAGGTCGCGCGGTAATTCTCTAAAGAAGGCGACCAGGATCCAGATCGTAAGCGGCAGGGCGAAGACCACGTCGGGGATGATCATGGCCCAGTAGGTGTTGATGATACCCACCGCGGTGAACTGGATGAACAGGGGGGCTATGATCGCCACCGCCGGGAAGAAGCTGATGGCGAGTATTATGGTCATGACCGAACCCTTGAAGCGGAAGCGGAGCCGCGCTATCGAGTAGGCGCATATGGAGCCGAAGAACAGGCAGATAACCGTCGTCGTGCCTGCGACGATCACGCTGTTCTGGAGCGCCTGGATGAAGTCGGGGTTGGAGAAGACGGTCGAGTAGCTGGTCCCGACCGGCGAAGCGGTGAGCGTGACCGCGGGGGAGGTCAGGAGGTCGGATTTGGTCACGGTGCTCATCCTGAAGACCCACAGGAGCGGGAACAGGCTCACCAGCACGAAGAGCACCAGGAACACGTAGAACAGTATGGCGTTGATGGAGCCCCGGCCCGTGGCCCCCTGTGTGGTCGTTGCGCTAGCCATCCTCTACTCCTCCGTCGAGGTCTGCATACCGAAGACCTTGATAAAGACCAGGGCGATCAGGAACGACGTGACGAACACGAAGACCGACGCCGCGTTGCCCTGCGCGAACAGGAGCTGGCTGATGCGTACGCCCGTGAACACGAACGTGCTAAGCGAGTCGAGCTGCTGGCCGCTGAAGACCCAGAACAGGTCGTAGACCCTGTAGGCGTCCAGCGTGCGGAACAACACGGCGACCAGGATGGTGCCCTTGAGCAGCGGCATCGTAATGCGGAAGAAGCGCTGCATCACGTTGGCCCCGTCGACCCTCGCCGCCTCGTACACGTCGGCCGGAATCGTCTGCAATCCCGCGAGCAGAAGGAGCGCCATAAACGGCGTCGTCTTCCAGGTGTCGATCAGGATGCACGAGATCAGGAGCAGCGTGTTGTCCGAGAGTATCGGCTGGCTGATCACGCCGAGCTTGTTCGCCACGACGTCTATGACCCCGATCTGGTCCTGGCACATCAGGCGCCACATCACCGCGGAGATCACCGTGGGGAAGGCCCACGGCACCAGAACCGCCGCCCTGACCAGCCCGCGGCCCCTGAAAGCCCGGTTGATGGCCAGCGCGATGCCGAGCCCGATGACGAACTCCAGCGTCACGCTTCCCACGGTGAAGATCACCGTGTTCAGGAGCCCGACCAGGAAGTCCGGGTTCTGGAACATCTCCACGTAGTTCTCTATGCCCACGAACGAGCCGAAGGCCGTAACGGTCGAGTCGGTAAAGCTCAACACCACGGAGTACATGATCGGGAAGAAGGCTATGAGCAGAATGATGACCAGCGACGGCAGGATCATGTAGTAGGCCAGGCGCCGCTCCGGGTTACCGAACTCCTCCCTCAGTGCACCCCGCCGCTTCTTCTCTGTGCTGGCGGTTGTCACACCTCACCTCTCTCTCTTCGGCCCTGGCGGGCGGACCGCCGGGGCGGATTACCCGAGGCTATTGCCCCGCCTCGACGATCTGCGTCAGGCTGTCCTGCAGCGACGAGACGGCGTCCTCGGGAGAGATATCGCCCTTGACCACCCCGTTGAACTGCTCCTGCATCTCCAACGACATGTCCGAGTAGTAGGGTGAGACGGGGCGCGACCTGGCGTTCTTGAGCGCCGCCTCGCCCTCTACGATGACCGGTATCGTCTCCCTGATCTCCTTGTCCTGGTACAGCGCCGGCCTGGTCGGCAGGAGCGATGCCGAGATTGCCCGTTGCCTCTGCGCCTGCTCGCTGGTCATCCACGAGACGAACTCCCACGCCTCGTCCGGCATATCCGTCTGGGCGTTGATGAGCATGTTCCACCCGCCGAGTGTGCTGGCGAGGCCGTTGCCAGGTGTTACGGGAACGGGAGCAACCCCGATCATCTCGGGCTTGACGTCGGGGTAGTCCTTGGTACCGGCCAGCGCGTACATGTACGGCCAGTTGCGTGCGAAGACCGCCTTGTTGCCCAGGAAGGCGGGGTCGGTCTCCGTCTCAGTGTAGGTCGCCACGGCCTGCGGCGCCACGCCGTCCTCCACGATGCCTTGCTCGATTGCCAATCCTGCCGCGGCCTCCGGGCTGTCTATGACCACCTTGTTCGGGTCGTTAGGGTCGAGGACGTCGCCTCCGTTGGTCCAGATGTACTCGAGGCCGTTGCACACCCCGCCCTCGTACTGGTCTCCCTGGAACACGAAGCCGTAGTCGATCTTCTGGTCCTTCGCGACCTTGACGGCCATCTCCTGCATCTCGTCCCACGTCTTGGGTGGATCCGAATAGCCGGACTTCTCCAGCAGATCCGCCCGGTAGTAGAGGAGTCCGGCGTCGGTAAACCACGGCACGCCGTAGATCTTGCTGTCATACAAAAGGGAGTTTATGGGCCCCGGCAAGAACTGCGACTGTTCGCTCTTCGGGAACTTGTCGGTGACGTCGAGGAGCCAACCGTTCGCGGCGAACTGGGCGGGCCAGATCACGTCCGCCCCGATCACGTCTATATCGCCGCCGCCGGCCTGGAATTGGGTCCTGAGCTTGTCGAAGTAAGCGCCGGTATCGGTCGGCATCTCCTGGTACGTGACCTTGAAGCCCTCGCTCTGCTTGTTGAACTTGTCGATCAGGCCTTGCAGCGTGCCGCTCGTATCGGTCCCCATGGCGAAGATCAAGTCGCCCGATCCGCTGCCTCCGCCTCCGCCGCAAGCCGTGCCACCCAGGAGCGCCGCCCCGGCGAGCCCGGCGCCGCTCATCTTCAGGAAGTCACGCCGGTTGATCTGTCTGCCGGCGTACACCCCCGATCCTTTGCTTCTCTCCGTCATTCGCAAGTTTCCCCTTCTACGCCAACACGACACGTTACTCTCGTTGATGGTTTCAACCCTATCCGGAGGTGGCACTGCGGCAGCCTGACGCAGTACACATCTGGCGCACTCACTCCATCTCCTTACAAGATCGCCTGTTCGGTCTCCAGATCGAAGATCCGTATCTTGCTCGGGTCGACCACCAGGCGCATCGTGTGACCCTCACGCGCCGTGCTCTCCGGCGAAACCCGAGCGACCATCAGGTTGCCGCCGACGTCCTCGGACGACCCTCCCATGGTGTCTTGCTCGTCGCCTCCGTCGTCGTCTTCGGTCATCTCGGCGACGCTCGACAGGTGAACGGCCTGCTCCTTGGGAGGCTCGAAGTAGATGTACTTCTCGGATCCCATGCTCTCTATAACCTGCGCCTCGACGTCTACAGAGTTCGAGCCATCCGCCACGCCCAGAGCCTCGGCCGCCTCGGTTTCGACGTCCTCCATGTGCTCGGGACGGATGCCGAGCACGATCTCGCCGAGATGCTCACCAAGGTCTTGACCCCTTCTTTCCTTGACCTCTGCCACTACCTCGCGGCTCAGGGGCATGCGGGTACTGCCGAATGTGACCGTATAACCGCCGTTCTCTCTCTCCAGACGCGCCCGGAGAAAGTTCATGGCGGGTGAGCCTATAAAGCCAGCCACGAAAACGTTGTCCGGATGGTCGTACATTTGCTGCGGTGAGTCTATCTGCTGCACCTTACCGTCCTTGAGGACGACGATCCTGTCGGCCATGGTCATGGCCTCGGTCTGGTCGTGGGTGACGTAGATGCTCGTTGTCCCGATCCTGTTGTGCAGCTTGGCTATCTCCGTCCTCATCTGCACCCTGAGCTTGGCGTCGAGGTTGGAGAGCGGCTCGTCCATGAGGAAGGCTTTGGGCTCGCGTACTATGGCCCGGCCAAGGGCGACCCGCTGCCTCTGCCCACCCGAGAGCGCCTTGGGCTTCCTGTCCAGGAAACGCTCGATGGAGAGGATTCTTGCGGCCTCGTCTACGCGGCGGCCGATCTCTGATTTGTCCATCTTCCTGAGCTTGAGGGCGAAGCCCATGTTCTCGCGCACGTTCATGTGCGGGTAGAGAGCATAGTTCTGGAAGACCATCGCGATGTCCCGCTCGCGCGGCGGTAGCTCGTTGACGACCTGGTCCCCTATAAATACCTTCCCGCCGCTTATGTCTTCCAGGCCAGCGATCATGCGCAAAGCGGTGGACTTGCCACAACCCGAAGGTCCGACGAAAACGACGAACTCCCCGTCCGGTATGTCCAGGTTCATCTTGTCCACGGCGACCACGTCCTCGCCGAAGACTTTGGTCACCTCTTCCAGGGTAACTTCGGCCATCCCATTTCCTCCTTCCAGTTACCCGGCCGACCCGTTCCCCGTCGCCTTCCGGGCTGTTTACCCCTATACCTGCCCCCCATTCTACCTAATGCCGACACCCTGCGCGCAAGTCGTATTTTTCCTTGACCGCCAGCAGCCGCCCCACGGACTCCTCGACGCGCGAACGCGGGATTTCATCCGACCGCACGGCCCCCACCACGGCGTCATAAGCGTCGGCCTGCTCCTGCGGCGCGCTTGAGATGAGGAGAAGATCCACCCCCGCCCCGACGGCCTCGGCCGCGGCGTCGGCGACGGTTCCCCCGCCCGTGGCCCCGGCCATCGCGAGATCGTCCGTGACGACCACGCCGTCGAAGCCGAGGTCGTCACGCAATACGCTGATGGCCTCTCTAGAGAGGCTCGCGGGGCGCTCCGGGTCGATGGCCGGATACACGAGATGGCCAGCCATGACCATGGGCACCCCGGCGTCGATGGCGGCTTGAAACGGCGGTAGATCCCGCTTCTCTATCTCCTCGTCGTCATGCCTGATGACGGGTAGGCTCACGTGGGAATCGGAGGCCGCAGGGCCGTGGTTGGGGAAATGCTTGGCCGCCGAGACCACGCCGGCCTCCTCGAAACCCGCGACGGCGGCGGCGCCCATCCTGGCCACCAGCCCAGGGTCGTTCCCGAAGGACCGGTTGCCAATGGCGGCACCATGCCCGGTATCCACGACGGGGGCGAGGTCCGTGTTGATGCCGGCCCGCGAGAGCTGGCTTCCCATCCTGGCCGCGATGCGACGCGCCTCCCCTGGGTCTCTACCCCTCCCAACCGCCGCGGCGGCCGGCTCGGGCGCGACCCAGGGGGCCGAGCCGATATCTCCTCCCTCCTGATCCACCGCGACGAAGAGCGGAATCTCCGGTTTCGTACGCATGCTGAGAGCCTGAAGGTCGCAGACGAGGGACCTCGTCTGTGCCTCGCCCTTCATGTTGTATGCAAAGAGGATCACACCCCCGATGTTCCGCTCGCGGATCATCTTGTCGATGTAGTAGTCGGGCTCCGTCCCCCCCACGCCAACGACGAACATCTGCCCCACCAGCTCCTCCACGCTCATCCCGGCCACCGCGTCCTCCCCATCGTTGGACCCCACTCGTTGCTCGTGCCTGGTCGTCTGCTCTCGCGCAGCCTGCTTCTGGCCGTCTCGGGATGCGCCGGCGCATCCCGCCGCAACTCCTATCAGGGTCATCAGGGCGAGGGCGGCGAGAAGGTTGCTGCGCCTACGCGAAGATCTGCGTGCCTGGTTCAGAATCTGCTCTCGGTCACGATGCCGGCAGTTTAGCGCTGAGAGCGGCCACCGTCTCGGTTATGCTCTAGGCATGATCGAGCTGTTCTACGAAGCCGGCACCCTGGTCGCGACCGGCTCCTCCACGCTGCCCGAGCCCTTCGTCTGGGACGGAAGAACCCGCCAGTGGAGGGCCCCGGCGAGCGCCT
>DASUPX010000170.1:0-15411 GCA_036280905.1 Rubrobacter sp.
TCCTCCTGTCCTGCATCACACGGTCCTCTTATCGCTTGGGGGTCAACGGGCCACCGCGCCGAACCTGCGCGGCGGCCCCTGTTGCCGCTGCTCTCCGCTAGGCGCCTTCGTTAGAGCTCGTGGCGGTGAGCTTCTGCTCGGCGTGCTCCGGCTTGAAGAAGATGCGGTCGGCCACCGTAGCAGAGACCGTCTCCTCCGGGCGCTCGACCTCGAGATCGATGCCGATCTCGCTGTACTCGACGGGCACCATGGCGAACCCGATATTCTTCTCCAGGCGCGGGGAGTAGCAGGCCGAGGTGACCTTGCCGATCCTCTCACCGTTCTTGTGAACCGGGAAGTAGTCGATCATAGAACCGTCATTGTACGTCCCACAGTTGCTGCCGCCGATCTCGACGCCGACGAGCTTGCGGCTGACACCCTCTTCGTGAACCTTGTGCAGGGCTTCCTTTCCGACGAAGTCCTGCTCCTGCTCCAGCTCGACCATCCATTTGTAGCCGTAGCCGACCTCGTAGGGGTTGGTGTCGTACCACATGTCGCAACCAAGGGCCAGGATGCCGCCCTCGATCCTGCGTATATGGCAGGGTCCGATCGGGGAGATACCGTGCGGCTCGCCAGCCTGCAGCACCCGGTCCCAGAGCTTCAGGCCGTCGCGGCTGGCGTTCTTGAGGTAGAGTTCGTAGCCGAGCTCGCCCGAGTAGCCGGTGCGTGAGATCACCAGCTCCATGCCGTCGAGCTGCCGGTGCACCATGTAGTAATAGGGGACATCCAGGATGTCCTCGCCGAAGAGATCCGTCATGACCTCCTTTGACTTCGGGCCCTGCACCTGCATCGGGCCGACGTCCGGTTCCGTGATCTCCACGTCGAGGCCCATGTTATAGGCGAGCCCTTGCGCCCAGAGCAGCACGTCGCTATCCGCCAGCGAGAGCCAGAAGTGGTTCTCCTCGAGCCGCAAGAGCACCGGGTCGTTGATTATGCCGCCCTGGGCGTTAGTGATGAAGGCGTACTTGCACTGCTCCACGTTGCACTTGTTCAGGTCACGCGGCGTGAGCATGTTGGTGAACTCGAACGCGTCCGGGCCGGTGATCTCGACCTGCCGCTCGGCGCCGCCCACGTCCCACATCGTGACGCCTTCGAGAAGCTGGTAGTACTCCTCTACGGGGTCGCGATAGAAGCGCGGGTGATAGTGGTGGTTGTACACGCTGTACTTCTGGACGTTGTGCCGGCGCGAGCCGTAGAAGTAAGGTGACTTGAACAACCTGGTGTACTGCAGGATGCCCGGATCCGGATTGATGTGTTCGGCCATGGGGCGTGTTTCCTTTCTGTTGGTGTCTCTGAATCTTCAATCCAACATCTAATCTTCTGGGAAGATCCCGGTCTTCCCCTACGGCGTACTTCGCATCACCTACGCCCGCATCCGCTTCATCGCGGGATCGAAGAGCGGATCTTCGGTCACCGTTGCCGGATAGCGCTTCTGGAAGTACTGGATCTCCACCTTGCTACCGACTTCTGCGTGCTCGGGCGGGACCCACGCGTACGCTATGCTCTGCCCGAGCGTGTACCCGTAGTCCGCGCTGGTCACGTACCCGACCGCACGGCCGTCAACGAACACCGGCTCGTAGCCCATCACGACCACGCCCGGATCGTCGAGCACCGTGCAAACCAGCTTGCGGCGCGGTCCGGCCTCCCGGCGTCTGGCCAACGCCTCGCGCCCGATGAAGTCTCCCTTGTCTGGCTTGACCGCGAAGCCGAGGCCGGCCTCGTACGGGTCGTGCTCGGTCGTCATGTCCGTGCCCCAGGAGCGGTAACCCTTCTCGATGCGCATGGAGTTGAAGGCGGCGCGGCCACCGGCCACGACGCCGTACGGTTGCCCGGCGTCCCACAGCAAATCCCACAGCCGCAGCCCCATGTCCGAGGTGGTGTAGATCTCCCACCCGAGCTCACCGACGTAGGAGAGCCTGAGGGCCGTTACCGGAACCTCGCGCAGGTAGGCGTACCTGGCGTTGAAGAACCCGAAGGCCTCGTTGGAGAAGTCCTCGTCGGAGAGGCTCTGCACCACGTCGCGGGCGGAGGGCCCCCAGACCCCGATGCAGCAGGTCCCCGGCGTGATGTCCCGCACCTGCACGGAGCCGTCGGACGGCAGGTGGCGCTCCATCCACTCGATGTCCCTTGGCCCGTTGAGCCCGAGCTGGAAGCGCTCTTCCTCCAGGCGGGCGACGGTGATGTCGCTCTTCACCCCGGCGGCCTCGTCCAGCATGAGCGTGTAAGTCACCTTGCCAGGCGGACGATCTATCCGTCCCGTAGTCAGATGCTGCAGGAACTCCATCGCGCCCGGCCCGGTTACCTCGGCCCGCTTGAGCGCCGTCATGTCGTAGAGGGCGACCCGCTCGCGGGTTGCCTCTGCCTCGGCGGCGGCTATCTCGGACCAGTATCGCCCGGCCCACTCCCCACGTCCCGGAACATCGTCCCTGCCGTCGAGTAGCCGCTGGTTCGCCTCGAACCATTGCGGGCGCTCCCACCCGGAGGCCTCCAGAAAGTACGCACCCAGATCCTTCTGCCGCGGGTAGTACGGGCTGGTCCGGAGCGGGCGTGGGTCCTCCATCGGCTGCTGGGGATGGATGATGTCATAGACCTCGCGGAAGGACTGCGAGGAGCGGGCCAGGATGTAGGCCGGGCTCTTGGCGTAGGGCTCGAAGCGGTGAACGTCGGCCCCGGCCAGGTCTATGCTCGGGACGCCATCGATAAGCCACTCGGCCATCACCTTGCCCACGCCGATGGCGTGCGTGATCCAGACCGCCTCAGCGATCCAGAACCCTCTTGCCTCCTTCGACTCGCCGAGCAACGGCCCGCCATCGGGCGTGAAGGAGAACAGCCCGTTCATGGGACGGGCCATCTCGACGTTCTGGAGCGCGGGTATCATCTTCCGCGCCTCCTGCCAGGTCGGCTCGAAGTCCTCCGGCGTGAACTCGAGCACCGACGGAAACTCGCCCTCGCCCCTGTAATCTCGCCTGATATCCTCGGCGGCGATGGGCATGGGACGGTGCCTGTAAGCCCCGATGCCGAAGTAATCTTCCCTCTGGCGCATGTACATGGAGAAGTCCTGGTGGCGCAGCATGGGCTGCATGACCTCACGCGTCTCCCCGGCAAGCTCGGCGAGCGGCGTGGTCCACGCGAACTGGTGCTGCATCGGCATGAGCGGCACGGTCATCCCGACCATCCGCCCGATGTATGGCCCCCACATCCCGGCGCAGCTGACGACCAGCTCCGCCTCGATGCGCCCCTGGTCGGTCTCCACCGCCCTGACCCTGCCGTTCGCGACCTCGATGCCGGTTACCTCGGTCTGGCCGTAAAACTTGACGCCGCGCTCGGACGCCAGCCGTCCCATCGCCTCGCAAGCCCTGACGCCCTTGGCGATACCGTCGGATGGAACGAAGAAGCCACCGAGGATCCTGTCACCGTCCAGTAACGGCACCTTCTCCGCGCACTCCCGGGGAGAGATGAGGTGCGACTCGAGACCCCAGGAGGCGGCGAGCCCGTGCCTGCGCTCGAGGTCGGCCAATCGCTCTGGGGTCTCCGCAACTTCTATGCTGCCGCTCCTGTAGCCACACGGCTTGCCGTCAGCCTCGAGCTCCACATAGCGGTCGACGCTGTATTTGGCCAGGTCGGTCATCATCTTGGAGGGGTTGGTCTGGAACATGAGCCCCGGGGCGTGGGAGGTGGACCCACCAGCCTCGAAGAGCGGCCCCTGATCCAGGACCACCACGTCCCGCCAGCCGAGCCGGCTCAAGTGCTCGGCCACGCTGCAGCCGACGATGCCGGCGCCCACGATCACGACCCGGGCCCTACTCTCCATTCACGACCCCAAACACCCCCGCCGTACCGCGAGCGCCATACAAAATTGTTGAAGGTTTGTTGCGCATGGCGAAATCCTTTCCTGTATACGGCACAAGTAACACACGACGGAACTAGAGTCAAGAAGGCAGTGGGGTCGAAGTTCTTGCGGCCCGCTAGAGGGGCTTCAGGGGGTGGGAAGGTGTCAGCCAGTGCGATTATGGGAGAGGCTTCGGGCTTTGGCAGCTGACAGCCGTCAGCTGTCAGCCATCAGTTATCAGCTGTCAGTATCCTATCTCTGGCGTAAGGCTTCCCGCTCCGCGAGGTCGGGCTTCTGACGCACTGCTATACCCCTGTAGCCTGATGCCTTTTCTCGAGTTCTCCTGTTTCGCGGATCGCTTCAGCGATGAGCCGTTATAAGGCTCAAGGCTTCCTGGCGGGTGCGTTGGTCCGTTGCGTAGGTTCCGCGCACCGCGCTGGTGATGGCCATGCTTCCCGGTTTCTGGACGCCCCTGATCGTCATGCACATGTGGCTGGCTTCGATCACGACTATGGCGCCGAGGGCTCCCAGGTCGTCGTTCAGGGCGTCGGCGATCTGGGAGGTGAGGCGCTCCTGGAGCTGGGGGCGGCGGGCGTAGCCCTCCACCAGCCGGGCCAGCTTGGACAGCCCGACCACCTTTCCGTCCGGGATGTAGCCGATGTGGGCCTTGCCCACCATAGGCAGAAGGTGATGTTCGCAGAGGGAGTGCAGGGATATATCCCTGACCAGAACCATCTCGCGGTGGTCTTCCCGAAAGCCGACATCCAGATGCCGGACGGGGTCCTCCCCCAGACCGGCGAAGAGCATCGCGTAGGCCTCCGCGACCCGTCGGGGCGTGTCCTGCAAACCCTCGCGGCCGGGGTCCTCCCCTATGGCAAGCAGTATCTCTTTGACGGCCCGCTCGATACGAGGCTTATCCATGCGACATGCCCCGGTCCCGTGATGCCTCTTTCGTCATGGAGCCATCATACAAGAATCGTGCTGCGGCACGCATCCCGTCTCGGAAGAAGGTACGGCGAGTCCCGTCGATTCGGAGCCGCTTCAGATAAAACACCGGGCCCTGCTCCCCCTCACGGCCGGGCCCGGTGTTGGCGTATTTCTCTAGCAGGGTTGCCTAACCTACGTTGGTTCCTATCCGGATACGCTCGGGCTCGGGGTAATCGGCCCCGCCCTTCACGGTCACCTCCAGCAGACCGTTCTCGAAGTCGGCGGTGATCCTGTCGCTCTCCACGCCCTCCGGCAGGTTCATGGTCCGCCGGAAACGCCCGTAGTAGCGTTCCCTGGAGTAGTAGCTAACGTCCTCCGGCTCTCCCTTGCGCTCCCCGTCGATGGTCAGCACGCCGCCGGCGAGGGAGACCTCCACATCTTCCCGCTCCACCCCTGCGAGCTCGCAGCGTATCACCAGGTCCTGACCCTTGGCAAAAATGTCGGCCGTCGGGATCCAGGCTGTCGCGTGGGTCCTGCGCTGGTCTTCCGCCCCACCGCCACCTTCGGCATACTCCCGCATCCTGGTCATCTCGCTCATGTGGTCCATGAGCCCCCTAAACGGGTTGCGCGTTTTGCCCATCTCTCCTCCTTCTCCTGTCGCGTGCTAGAGAGACGGGCGGATGGCCTGAGCCACCCGCCCGTGCTTTGTTACGACCTCCGTTCGAATCCCGGCTTGATTAGCCGCGGTACCCGCGCTGCTCGTCCGGGTTCTCCGCCGACATCTGCTGCGGTGCCGCGGTGCCGGCGGGGCGGGACGCCGCCCTCTCCGGCTCTGGTGCCTCGCGTCCGGGGGGAGCCGTTGGCAACGGCTCGGCCCGCAGAGCTTTCAAGATCGAGAAGCACAGCCCGATCAGGATGAGCACGAACGGCGCCGCCGACGCGATGGCCACAGACTGGAGGGCCGTCAGGGCCGCGTCCACGGAGCCCTGGATGGCCCCGGCCAGCAGGCACACCGCTGCGGCAGCACCGGTAAAGACGCCCCACACGATGACGTTCCATCGCCTGGGATGCAGGTCACCCCTGGAAGAGAGCATGCCCATGACCACCGAGGCCGCGTCGGCCCCGCTGACGAAGAACAGCGCGACCAGGACTATCGAGATTATCGCCGTCAGCCCGAACAGCGGGAACTCTTGCAGGGTGGCGAACAACGCGGCCGGCTGATTTGCTCCGGCGAGCTCCGCGAGGTTGGGCGCAGCACCGGTGAGCTGCAGGTTTATGGCCGCCCCGCCGAGGATGGAGAACCATACGAAGCTGACCACGCTCGGGGCCAGGATGACGCCGAAAACGAACTCACGAATGGTACGGCCGCGGGAGATGCGCGCAATAAAGACGCCCACGAACGGCGCCCAGCTTATCCACCACGCCCAGTAGAAGATGGTCCAGCCCGAGACGAAGGCAGAGTCGCCGTAGGAGGCCGTCCTGAAGCTCATCGGTACGATGTTGGCCAGGTAGCCACCTATCGACTCCGTGAAGGTGTTGAGGATGAACACCGTCGGTCCCACGATGAACAGGAAGAGCAGCAAGAACACGGCAAGCACCATGTTGGTGTTGGCGATCCACTGTATGCCGCGGTGAACCCCGCTGATCGCCGATAGGATAAAGCACAGCGTGAGAACGGCGATCACGACGATCGCCAGCCCGACCGCGTTCCGTCCGCCGATCCCGAATACGGCGTTGAGCCCCTGGTTGATCTGCAGGGCGCCCAGGCCAAGAGAGGTGGCCGAGCCGAACAGGGTGGCGAAGACCGCGAGGATGTCGATGGTCTTGCCTATTGGCCCGTAGACCCTGTCCCCCAGCAGCGGATGAAACGCCGTGCTGACGAGGTTGGGCATCCCCTTGCGGAAGGTGAAGTACGCGAGGGCCAGCCCCATGATCGCGTAGATGGCCCACGGGTGGAAAGCCCAGTGGAAGAAGGAGTACTCCATCGCGACCTGGGCGCCAGCCTTGGTGTTGGCCTCTGCCAGACCAAACGGGGGAGCGCCCATGTGGGAGAGGGGCTCTGCCACGCCGTAGAACATGAGGCCTATGCCCATGCCCGCGCTGAACATCATCGCCACCCAGGAGACGGTGCTGAACTCCGGCTGCTCGTCCTGGGCGCCTAGCCGAATCTTACCGAACCGGCTGAAGGCCAGATATAGCGCGAAGGATAGGAAGCCGAACGTCGAAAGTATGAACATCCAGCCGAAGTTCGGAACGAGAAAGCTCCATAACACGGCGTCGAAGACGGCTGCCAGGCTCTCCGTGAAGAATATCCCCCAGGCTACGAATACCGCCGAGAGAACGGCCGCCACCCAGAATACGGTGCTGTCGATCCTCGGGCCCTCAGAATTTTGCTCCACAAGTCTCCTTCCGTTGGTCCCCTTTGAACAGCCAATCGTCAAGCATACACTAACCTAATACCCTGGTTTGGAAGCGCAAACACTGTACTGAATAGTGCAACGTGTTTCAAGTTTTCCGGGGCGGCGTCAGCCCGTTCTCGCCCGCCGGGACGGGTCGTTCCGGAGCACGGACTCCGGTCGAGGGCCGGCGGGGTTCGCCGCTGTCACCCTGTCCCGGGTCACGTTGGGGAAACACAAGCGTTCGACGGACGCCACGTCGAGCGTGCCCGGGGCCTTGACGATGCTCATGCCCGCAAGACCTCCCCGGTTCTCTCTCCATTCGGTAACGATATGGCGGCCACGTTCGCCCGCGGTTTGCCGTGTCGGCCGGGGTTGACCGGGCCGGAGGACAGACCAACAATGGGTTTCGTGTGCAGAGAGGGCTTCGTCGATCTCCGGTGCGAGGGGGTAGGGTGAGAACGATACTTTGTTACGGGGACTCCAACACCTGGGGCTTCGACCCGGAGACCAGGGAGCGCTTTCCCGAAGACGTGCGCTGGCCGGGGGTGTTCAGGGCCAGGCTAGGCGACGACTACAGGGTGATCGAGGAAGGATTGTCCGGCAGGACGACCGTGTGGGACGACCCCATAGAGGGCGTGCACAAGAACGGTAGGACCTACCTGCGGCCATGTCTCGAGTCGCACAGCCCGGTAGACCTGGTGACGATCATGCTAGGGACCAACGACCTGAAGAGCCGCTTCGGCAGCTCGGCCTCGGACATCGCGCAGGGAGCTGCCGGCCTGGCCGAGATGGTAACGAGGAGCGGGTGCGGGCCGGGGGGCGGCGCCCCCGTGGTGCTCCTGATCTCTCCCCCGCCGGTCGCGACCCTCACGGACATGGCCCAGATGTTCGAGGGGGCCGAGGGGAAGTCCAGGCAGTTCCCCGAGCACTACGAGCGCTTCGCCGAACAGCACGGGTGCGAGTTCTTCGACGCCTCCACCGTAGTTATGTCGAGCGACGTGGACGGCATCCACCTCGACGCCGGCGAGCACCGCAAGCTGGGCGAAGCCGTCAGCGCCCGCGTAGAACAACTCTTCGGACGCCGGTGATCACAGCTTCCCGCCCGGGGCCACCGTAAGGCCGATCGGCAGGTCTCAGCTCATAAGCTGGCCGCCGTTGACCTCGATGATCTCCCCCACCAGGTAGTCGGCCGCGGGGGAAGCGAGGAACGCGACGACCCCGGCCGTCTCCTCTGGGGTTCCCTCCCGTCCCATCGGTATGGCGCTCTTGAGGTTTTCGCGCACGTCGGGGGGCGTGAAGCGATCGTGGAAGGGGGTCGTTATGACGCCTGGGGCTACCCCGTTTACCAGGATGTTCTCGGAGACGAGCTCCTTGGCCATGGCCCGGGTAAGGGTGCTGACACCGCCCTTGGCCGTGGCGTAGGCGACCGAGCCGGGACCGCCGCCGTTGCGGGCGGCGACAGAGGTTATGTTGATGATCCTGCCCCTCCCCCCCTCTCTCATCAGCGGGAGCGCCGCCTGCGAGACCAGGTAGACACTCTTCAGGTTGACGTCCATGACCCGGTCCCAGAGATCCTCCGTCATCGCGGAGATCCCGCGCCGCTCAATCAGGGATCCGGCGTTGTTGACCAGCACGTCGAGCCGCCCGAAGCGGTTCTCTATCTCCCCGACCATGCGCCCGACCTCATCCGCGTCGGAGACATCGCCCCCCACGAGCGAAGCCTCCCCACCGGAACCCTCGATCTCCTTCACCACCTCCCGCGCCTCGTCCTCGCTCGCGTTGTAGTGGACCACCACCCTGCGTCCCCCCGCGGCGAGCTCGACGGCGACGGCGCGCCCGATCCCCGTGCTGCTTCCCGTAACCCACGCCACCTCTTCGGAAAGGGTCATCGACTGTTACCTCCCTGTAACCCTCCTACCCTACAATTGATACCCGAACAACATAATGGCTCCTGTTCGGAAAAACAACGAGGGAGGCGGGACGTGCGCTACGTGGACCTTCGGGAACGACGGTACGAAACGTGGCCGCAAGAGCCCGCCGGCCCGGTCAGAGGGAATCCATACCCCTTGTTGGCGCTCGGGTTCATGATTGGCCTGGTAGTGTCGTTCGTCATCCTTACAGGCGGTCCCGAACCCGCCACGACGTTGCTGCTCATGATCGCCATGTTCACCCTGTTCGGTTACCTGGTGCGGCTACTGACAGGACGCCGCCCCCGCGGCCCGAAGACGGGCGGAGAGAAACAATTGCTCATGTCCATAGTGGACGCCGGCGGCAGCATCACGCCTGTGGAGGCGGCGCTCAGAACCTCGCTCACGGTCGATGAGGCCGAAGAGACACTCACCCGGTTCGCGAACCGCGGTCATCTCGTGGTCCACAGCCGCGACGGCGCCCTGCTCTACGCCATGCCGGGGAGGTGATCTTCCCCGGCCCCGAAACCTTACCCTGCGAGGCTCCTCAGGGTGGCGATGATATCGGGCAGGGGCGTCTCTTTCGGGATCGCCGCGTCGGCGCCGGCCTCCGCGGCGACCTCGGCAATGTCCTCCCTGGCGCTCAGGACCACGACGCTCGTCCGGGGGTCTCGATCCTTGATCTCGGGCACCAGCTCCGTTCCCACGCCGTCCGGGAGCGAGAGGTCGAGCACCACCAGGTCGAAGGGCTCACCGTTCCGTAGCAGGGTACGGCCCTCCCGCAGCGTGCGGGCGTGCGAGATCTGCGTGTTCGCTCCCAGAACCAGCCCGAGGGCTTGTGCGAACGCCGAGTGGTCTTCCACGATCATCATGCGCTCCATCGACCTACCTCCGCGCCATCCGCGGGGTCCGGGGAGCAGGGAACTGTGACAGAGACACGAAGCAATACCCTATCAGAGACTGCATGGAACACCCATCATACCGAATCCGGCAGCCTGCCACCGCACCATCCACCCCGATTCGGGATCAGTGGTTGTGCCTGGGCGTTCGGGAGGCCACGCCACGGTACTTCGGGGCGAACTCGAGGACGGCACCGTAGTCGAGACCGTTCACCGAGGAGCGGTAGATCTCTTGCCACGGCGTCTGGCTCTCGGGGAATTCGGGTATGCCGTCTTCCCGCTTGCGGCGTTCTATCTCCTCCTCGGGAACAATCATGTCGCAGCGCCCGGCGTCCAGGTCTATACGGATGGTGTCACCCGTCCGGAGCCAGGCCAGGCCCCCACCCACGGCGCTTTCGGGCGCGGCGTTCAGGATCGAGGGGCTGTCCGAGGTCCCCGACTGCCTGCCGTCTCCGATGGTGGGCAGCGTGTCTATCCCCCGCTTGATAAGCGCATCGGGGGGCTGCATGTTTACCACCTCGGCCGAACCCGGCCACCCGATCGGCCCTGCCCCCCTTATCACGAGGATGGAGCGTTCGTCGATGTTCAGCGCGGGGTCGTTGATGCGCTTGTGGTAATCGTCGGAGCCGTCGAAGACCACGGCCCGGCCCTCGAAGACGTCGTCATCGCTCAGGTAACGCCGGCGAAAGTCGTCTGAGATCACGCTCGTCTTGATAATGGCGAAGTCGAAGAGGTTGCCGGAGAGCACCCTGAAGCCCGCCTTCTCTTGCAGCGGTCGTTCGTAGGAGGTGATCATCCCGCGGTCCACGCTCTCGCGCCCGACTACGCTCTCGGCCAGGGTCCGCCCCGTAACGGTCGTGGTTTCCCCGTCGATCTTGCCGGCTCGCAGGAGTTCGTTCACCACGGCTGGCACGCCGCCGGCCCTGTGGAATCGCTCGCCCAGGTACTCGCCGGCTGGCTGCATGTTGACGATCAGGGACACGTCGTGGCCGCGCTCCCAGTCGGCCGGGTCAAGCTCGACGCCGGCGTGCCGCGCCATCGCCATGATGTGCGGCTGGGCGTTGGTCGAGCCGCCGAGGGCCGTGGTCGCGACGATCGCGTTCAGGAAGGACTCGCGCGTCAGTATATCCGAGGGGCGCAGGTCCTCGTAGGCCATCTCGGCGGCTCGTTTGCCCGTCTCGTAGGCCATCTGGCCGCGCTCGCGGTAGGGGGCTGGGATCGCGGCGCACCCCGGCAGGGCCATGCCGAGCACCTCGGCGAGGGCGTTCATGGTCGAGGCCGTTCCCATGGTGTTGCAGTGGCCCGCGGACGGCGCCGAGGCGAGGGCCGCCTCGTAGAACTCCTCCTCGTCGATCTCGCCGGCCGCGAGGCGCCGGCGGCTCTTCCAGACCACCGTTCCCGAGCCGGCCATCTCGCCCTCGAAGTAGCCGTCGAGCATAGGGCCCCCGGAGAGCACGATCGCGGGTATATCCACGGTCGAGGCGGCCATAATAGCCGCCGGCGTTGTCTTGTCGCAGCCCGTCGTGAGAACCACGGCGTCTATAAAGTAGCCGTAGAGGATCTCCACCAGCCCGAGGTAAGAGAGGTTTCGGTCGAGCGCGGCGGTCGGCCTGCGGCAGTTCTCGTTGATGGGATGCACCGGGAACTCCATGGGGATACCGCCGCCGTCGCGTATGCCGTCGCGCACCCGACCGGCCAGCTCGACGTGATGCCTGTTGCAGGGCGAGAGGTCGCTGCCGCTCTGGGCGATGCCCACGATGGGCCTGCCCGTACGCAGCTCGTCGGGCGTGATCCCGTAGTTCATGAAGCGCTCCAGGTACAGCGCGCTCTGATCCCTGCGGTGGGGATCGTCGAACCAGTCACGCGAACGAAACCTGCGAGCGGGATGCCCGTTATCCGAAATCATGGGATCTCTCCTCGTTTCATCTGGATGCTACTCATCTCCCCGGGAGACCGGGGGCGTCGCCGTCGAGGTCTTGCCCAGCGCCTGTATCGAGGTGGGGACCATGGTCAGCTCCGGGACGTAGGCGTGCGGCGGAAGCGTGGCGAGGAAGAGACACGCCTGCGCCACGTCCTCTGGCTTGAGGGCGGCGTCCCGGACCTCCTTCGGCGGCGGCTCTGGACGGTTGTCCAGGATGGGGGTGTCGACGATACCGGGCAGGATGGAGGAGAAGCGCACACCGTTTACGTGCTCCTCGAAGCCAGCTGCGTGCCCGAGCTCGACCATGCCGGCCTTGGTGGCCTGATAGGCGGGACCGGAGGCGTCTGGCCAGCGTCCGGAGACGCTTGAGATCAGGACGACCAGCCCCCGCGAGGCCCTGAGGTAAGGCAGCGCGGCCCTTATGGCGTAGAAGGCCCCGCTAAGGTTCACGGCGACCATGGAGTCCCACCCGTCGGCGGTCAACTGCTCAAGCCGCCGCTCCGGAAAGTTCATCCCGGCCGCCACGACGAGCACGTCTATCCCGCCGTCCTCCCCGACCTCCTCGACAAGCCGCCAGACGGCGTCCCCGTCCGAGATGTCTAGAGAGTGGGCCGCGACGTTGCGGCCTCCCACGCCCTCTTCTATCGTCTGCCTGCGGCGGGCCGCGGCGTGGACGGTGGCGCCCGCGTCGGCGAACAGGTTGGCGGTGGCTAGCCCTATGCCGCTGCTGGCCCCAATAACGAGCGCCGTCTTGCCCGAGAGGCTCGCGCCCTCCACTACTCGGCCCCCGCGAGAAAGATCTTGATCCGGTCCGAAGGACCCCGAACCAGCTCGGCGAACGCCCCTGGCCCCTCCTCGAGCGGCAACACGGGCGGCAACTCCCCGATGCCGGCCTTACCGGCGACCAGCCACTCGAGCGCCTGCTCGTAGTCCTCCGCCGTGAAGGCGTACGAGCCCTGCACGTCGAGCTGGCCCCGCACCACGTCGTGGAACCCGAGCGTCGTGTCATCGTCGTGCAGACCTATATAGACGGCGCGTCCGCCCGGCCGCAAGAGCTCGAGGGCCATCCGGCGCGTCGCCTCGGCCCCCACCGCGTCTATGACCAGGTCGACCCCGAGCCCTCCTGTAGGACCATCGAGTGCCTCGCGGGCTTCCTCGCCAGAGGCGTGGGCGGCGTCGGCCCCGAGGGCCAGGGCCTGCCCGCGGCGGCCTTCCACAGGTTCCACGGCGTGCACTTCGGGGATGCCGTCGAGAACCGCGGCCTGCAGGCACATGAGGCCGATGGTGCCTGCCCCGATCACGACGGCATGCTCCACGGATCGGCCGGCGAGCCCGAGCCGCGCGGCGTGGACGCCGTTGGCTAGCGGCTCGGCGAGCGCGCCCGTGCGGGCCTCGACGCCTTCCGGGAGCGGGTAGACGTTTGAGGCCGGTGCGAGCGTAAACTCGGCGAAGCCGCCGGGGGAGTGGATGCCAACGAGCTTCCGGTTCGGGCAGAGGTTGGTCAGGCCGGCCCGGCATAGGGGGCACGTCCCATCGGAGGACAGCGGGTTGACCGCCACGAGGTGTCCGACGAGGCCCTCGTCGACGCCCTCCCCCACCTCCATGACAGTTCCGGCGAGCTCGTGGCCCATCACCAGGGGCGGGGTACGGTTGCCCATCCGGCCCAGGTAGCCCTCGATCTCCGAGCCGCAGATACCGGTCGCCTTCGGGCGTACCACCACGGTCCCCGGCTCCACGGACGGCTCGGGCACCTCATCTACCGACATCTGCTCGGGCCCATGCCAGACTATCCCCTTCAAGTTCTCAACCTTCCCGTAGCGAACCTCCTGCGCCAACTATCTTACTCCTAAGATAGCAGCCGTGTGGTTCCTCCCCCATCCCCTTGACCTTGTCCCAGGGTCAACCCTTACACTCCCTTCAGATATGGATGCTGAAGGGCCAAGAGAGCGGCTTTTGATCGGGGAGGTCGCCGGGCTGCTCGGCGTCACCCCGAAGGCCATCAGGCACTATGAAAAGCTGGGTCTGATCGAGAACCCGGAGCGCTCGGAATCCGGTTACCGCCTCTACACGGCAGACGGCCTCTTGCGGTTGCAGCAGATAAAGAGGTTGCGTTCTCTTGGCTTCTCGCTGGAGCGCATCAAGAGAGTCCTCGGCGAGAGCGGTCCCGGGGTCGAACTCGGGAGCGTGCTAGAGGCGCTCCTCGTCGAGGTCGAAAGCCAGATCGAGCTTCTCGAACAGAGACGGGCCAGCCTGAGGCGGATGCTCTCCGAGGGCGACCCCTCGGAGGCGGACGAAGAGCCCTATATACTGGAGCTCGCCCGGCAGCACTTTGGAGAACGCCTGGGCGAGCTCGACCCGGAAGTGTTGGATCAGGAGAAGAGGTTCTGGGCGACGCTCGACGCTTTTCGGTGGCCTCGAGAATTCAGGTCGTTTCAAGAAACCCTCGTGCTCTACCTCGCAGACCACCCGGAGCAATACGAACAGTTGCTCATCCTCGAGCAGCGGTTCGCGACGCTGGCGCATCGGCCCGAGAACGCCCGAGAGGTAGAGCAACTCGCGGAAGAATACGCCGCGTACTTCGAGGCGAACCCGCTACCGGGGGAACTTTCGAAGGGGGCTGACTGGGGATCCGGACCCATGGAGGCCGCGCTCTCGGGGGTCGTCCTGAGCGCCATGTCTCCCGCCCAGAAGAGGTGTATGCAACTGCTCCAGGAGCACGTCTTGGGGAACGAAGGAGAACGATGAAACGCGCTCTGAAGGTCCTCGTGCCCCTGGTGGTCCTGGCCGAAGTAATTCTAGTCTGGTCGGGGGTTATGGACCTCGGCGACGCGGTGATCCTGGTGGCTGGCCTGGAGGCGCTGCTCTTCGTGGCCGGGCTGGGAGGTCTCGTACTCGTCGTGGGACGTTACCGGAGGGGACGGCGGGCAGGAATGGACGCGTGGAGGGCTCTCGAGGACGGCCTCTCCCTCGTGCTCCCTCGGGCGGTGGCACGCCTCGTCGTCAAGGAGCCTCGCCTTCTCGTCTGCCTCTTCCGTTGGACCATCTGGCGGGTGAGGCTCACGGACGAGGAGTTCGCGTACCACAAACGGTCCCTGCTGGGCGCTATCGTGCCGCTGTTGGTAGTCTCTGCTCCCGTCGAGCTGATCCTCGTTCACATGCTCGCCCTGGCCTTCTCCCCCTGGTGGTGGTTGAAGTGGGCGCTGCTCGTCCTGGGAGCGTACGCGACCCTCTGGCTGCTCGGCCTTTACGCTTCCCTCGTCACGCTCCCTCACCGGCTCGAGGAAGAGGGCCTGCGGATTCGCTACGGCCTGCTGGCGGAAGGGTTCTTCCCCTATCAGGAGATCGAGGCCACCTCGCGCAGGGACCTCGAGGCTCCCACCCCTGGAGACGGCCTTTCGCACGACTCCGGCGAAGAAACCCTCTACCTGGCCTCGGGCGGCAAGACGGACGTTTCCCTACGTCTCCGGGTCCCGCGGTCGATGAGCGGGTT
>DASUPX010000171.1:0-2949 GCA_036280905.1 Rubrobacter sp.
CCTCGGCCTCCCTGCGGTGGTCTTCGGCGGAATCGACCAGGCAACCGATGTGGAAGAGCATGCCCCCGGTCTCCGGCGCGGGACCAGTGAGCCGCACCAGGTACTCGCCCGCCCTGACGGTTGCGTCTTTCTCCAGGGCGAAGCCCATCTCAACCAGCGTGCGTGCGGACTCTTCGGGAGAGCTGGAGAGCAGGGTAAAGCCTTCCAGGTCATAGTCTGCGAACTCGCCTTGGCCGGCGACGAAGGCGAGCGGAAGCCCTTCCGGCCCCGTGAAGCCGTATCCGCTGTCGAACGGTTCTGCATCGACCCCTTCTGGAAGCTCCTTCACGGCGGCTTCCGGGTCGGCCACGCGGATGGTGATGCGTCCGATCTCCCCTGGCGCAGGGGCGACGCCTTGCGGGGCGTCGAAGAGCGTTAGCTTGCCGAGCCTCCCGCCTGCTCCCACCAGGGTGTAACGTTCCGTATGGTCCACGACGTGGAACCCCAGATACGAGGTCAGGAAGCCGGCGGCCGCGTCCCTGTCGTCCATGTAGAGGGCTATATGATCCAGCATGTTTACCTTCATTACGTTCTCCTTCGAACCGATCTCCGCCGAGAAGATAGCACGTCTGGTAATACGGGTCCGAGCCTCGGGGTGGTTCGCGCGTTCGAACGGAGCTATCAGCTTTTTGCCATCAGCTTTCGGCTCTTGGTTTTAGCTGACGGCTGATGGCTGACGGCTGACAGCTTGCACCCTGGCCCGATTCTTCGCAAACTGCCGTAAGGCCTTAAACTATGACCGTTAGGGCCGAAGACAAAGGAGTCGCATTGGAGCGAACGGTGATCCTGGGGGCGGCGCGGACGCCTTTTGGGAAGTTCGGTGGGGCGCTTTCGCCGTTGGGCGCGCCCGAGCTTGGCGGAACGGCGATCCGGGAGGCCCTGGACCGCTCCGGCGTCGATGACGACGAGATAGGCCACTCCGTATTCGGCATCGTGGTGCAGGCTGGCGTTGGGCAGATCCCATCCCGGCAGGCCAACTTCCATGCCGGTCTTCCCTTCTCCCTGACCACCGAGACCCTCAACCAGGTATGCGCCTCGGGCCTGAGAAGCGCCACCCTGGCGGAGACCATGATCCGGGCCGGCGACTACGAGGTGGTTCTGGCCGGCGGCATGGAGAGCATGTCGAACGCGCCGTACTTGCTACCGAACGCCCGCTGGGGCGCGCGCCTGGGCGATACGCCCTCCCTCGACGCCATGATGCACGATGGGCTTCTCGACGCATTCGAGCACGTCAACATGATCCGGTTCGGCAACGACGGCGCGAAGAGGTTCGACATCTCCCGCGAGGAGCAGGACGAGTGGGCGCTCCGAAGCCACCGGCGCGCCGCCGCCGCCACCGACGAAGGAACACTCGCCGAGGAGATAGCCGGCGTCAAGGTCCCTGGCAGGAGGGGGCAGACAACCTACGTCGACGCCGACGAGCCCATAAGGCGCGATACCACCCTCGAGAAGCTGGCAGCCCTGAAGCCCATAGACGAAGGCGGCACCGTGACCGCCGGCAACGCGCCAGGCGTAACGGACGGGGCCGGCGCCCTGGTGCTCGCGGGCGAGACGTTTGCCGAGCGACGCAGTCTAGAGCCGCTCGGAGCCATCGTCGCGCACGCCAAGGTCGCGGAGGAGCCGCCGGACCTGCTCACCGTGCCCGGCAACGCGGGGAAGCTCGCGCTGAAGAAGGCCGGTTGGAGCGCCGAGGACCTCGACCTCGTGGAGATAAACGAGGCGTTCGCGGGGGTCGCCATTCACTCCACCCGCATCCTGGGCGTCGACCCTGAAGTAGTCAACGTCAACGGCGGCGCCCTCGCGCTCGGCCACCCCATCGGTGCCTCCGGAGCACGCATCCTGACGACGCTCCTCTATGAGCTGCGGCGCAGAGGAGGCGGCCGGGGCCTCGCGGCCATCTGCTCCGGCGGCGGCCAGGGCGACGCCGTATTGGTCGAGGTCTAGAACCACCATGTAGGGGCGGTTCGCGAACCGCCCTGCGTACGTGGACGAGAAAGGAGCCCCACATGGGCGACGATGGACGGAACGACGCGGACAACCCGGGCGTGGTCGCACCGCCGCCCTTCATCTACGCGGGGGCGCTCGTGCTTGGTCTGATTGCGAACCGCCGCCTTCGGGTTGGCTTTCTGCCGCGCCGTCTCCGGCGCACGCTCGGACCAAGCCTGATCTTCTGTGGTTTCCTGGTCGGGCTTTCGGGGTTTCGGGAGGTGCGCAGGGCCGGATCCAGCGTCGATCCCTACAAACCCGTCACGGCGATAGCCACCGGTGGTCCCTACCGCTTCACCCGTAACCCCATGTACCTCGGGTTCACGCTGATGTACCTGGGCATCTCGGCCCTGGCCAACGCCTTCCTTCCCGTCCTGCTGCTCCCCGGGATCCTTCAGCTCATGAGGCGCGGCGTCATCGAGCGCGAGGAGCGCTACCTGGAACGTAAGTTCGGCGAAGAGTACCGGCAATACAAAGAGAGCGTGCGGCGTTGGATCTGAACGAGACGAAGAACCTGCTCCCGCACGGCAATGCTTTTCCGCAGGTGGCCGAATCGGCCTGGGTCGCGCCGGGGGCCTTCGTTATAGGAGATGTACACCTGGGCGACGAGTCGAGCGTATGGTACGGGGCCGTGCTGCGGGGCGACACGGAGCCCATCCGCATCGGGGACCGCACCAACATCCAGGACGGGTGCATCCTGCACGCCGATCCGGGCTACCCGGCGATCGTCGGTAGAGGCTGCGTGGTCGGCCACAACGCGGTCGTACACGGCTGTCAGGTCGGCGACAGCTGCCTCATAGGCATGGGCGCGACGATCCTCAACGGGTCGAAGATTGGAGACGGCTCCATAGTCGCCGCCGGCGCCGTTGTCCCCGAGGGCCGCGAGTTCCCACCCCGCAGCCTCATAGTCGGTGTTCCGGCCAG
>DASUPX010000172.1:0-8602 GCA_036280905.1 Rubrobacter sp.
GCTCGTGCGTGTCATTTGGGCCGTAAGGCGAACCGAGCGAGGCCACGAACGCGTAGTCGGTGGGGTCGGGGACCCTCCCGCCCTTGTAGGAGTGGTGGACCTCGTAAGGTATGCCGCGCTCCTCGAGCCACTCCGCGAGCAATCCCGGCGGCGTCATCTCCTCGTGTTGACGGATCAGGACTGGCTTCATCCGCCGCCCTCCGAGACCATCCTCTCGGCCTCGTCCTCGGGGACGGCGAGCGCGACGTGCAGCGTGTTCGCGGAGGTCTCGGGCTGCTCCCCGGGACCGGACAGGTCCACGTCCCACTCCTCCACGGTGTTGGTCAGGCGGCCGATGCCGTCTATCTCAACCTCTACCACGTCCCCCGGCTCCATCGGCCGGGAGTTGGCGGGCGTGCCGGTCAGGACCACGTCGCCCGGCTCCAGCGTGATGAGGCGGCACAGGTCGGCGAGCTGGTAGGCGACGGGGAAGATCAGGTCCCCAGATCCCCCCTCCTGCACCACCTCCCCGTTCAGGTACGTCCGGATCCGAAAGTCCGTGGGATCGAAGGCGTCCGCCGAGACCACCCCCGGCCCGAGCGGCAGGAACCCGTCCTGCCCCTTTACCCTGAGCATGGACCCGCGATCGGCATGCCTGAAGTCGTGCAACCCCACGTCGTTGGCGCACGTGTACCCGCCGACGTAGGAGAGGGCTTCCTCCTCCCCAACCCCCTTCATCCGACGTCCTACGACCACAGCGAGCTCGCCCTCGTAGTTGAGGAACTCGGTCCCGCGGGGACGCCGTATCACGCCGCGATGGCCGTTCAACGTGCTCGGCGGCTTTACGAAGTACGACGGCTGCGGCGGCGTGCGCGCCGCGTACTCCTCAACACGGCTCCTGTAGGTCAGGTGGACGGCGAGGATCTTGGTCGGCTCCACCGGCGCCAGATACTCGGCCCTAGCCTCGGGGACCCGTCCCCCACCCTCCAGCACAACCTCTTCCCCCTCGACCCTGCCCCAAGCAGGCCCGCCTTCGTGCAGGATCCTTACCCTTCGTCCCATGAATTCTCCTTTCCTATTGGATACATTATTCAAAAACTCCGTCCCTGTCAAGATGCTGGGACGAGCTTGGCTCTGGGTTTTCCGGCTCGGGATTGCTACGGGGTGTTCGTGGTGTGGGAGCAGCGACGGTCCTGGTGGCGTAGGATGTCGGGCGGGTGATGAGCGTGTCTATCGGCGAAAAGACTGCAGGGGTGTTGGGGGGATCAAGCGCCCGAACTCCGATGCCGGGGGAGGACCATGTTGACTCATGACGCCGTGCAGCGGTGGCTCGACGCCTACGTGGAGGCGTGGCGCACGTACGATCCCGAGGCCATAGGGGCCCTCTTTGCCGAGGAGGCCACCTACGCCTACCATCCCTACGACGAAGGCGAGGAGGTGCTCAGGGGCCGTGGGGCGATCGTCGCCGACTGGCTGGAAGAGCCGGACGAGCCGGGCACCTGGGAGGCGAGTTACCGTCCCCTGGTGGTCGAGGGACGGCGGGCGGTGGCCGAGGGAACCACGAGCTACACGAACGGCGACTTCTACTGGAACCTGTGGACGTTGCGCTTCGACGAGGAGGGCCGGTGCGCCCGGTACGTGGAGTGGTTCATGGTCCCGCCCGGAAGCTGATCGCTCCCCGGGCTTTCACGGCTCGGTTCTGCTTGCCCCGTTCGCCCCTCCGCGTGAGGTCCGCGCTCGGACCTTCCCGCGGGTGCTATTCGAACCCGAACCGCTAGAAAGGAAGGGGCGTGGATAGGATCCGCCTCATCGAGATCATCGAGGCCCATGCGGCGCGGCTATCCGATAAGGGCAGGGCGCTGTGGGAGGAGTTGGAGTTCCTCAGGGAGTCCGTGCCGGATCCGGAGGATCCCGACAGGACGGCCCGCGAGTACGACCTCATGGAGCGGATCTTCGAGTTGCCCGTGCCAGAACAGTTCGGGATCAGCCGGCTCGCCGAGCTGGTCGGCGGCCTCCGCGCCTCGGAGGAGGCGGAGCGAGGAGGGGAGTCCGGAGACGGCCAGAGGGCTCGTGGCGTGATCAACGCCGCCATGCTCCAGGACCGCGAGGAGGGGCAGTCGGTAGACGCGCAAATGACGCTCGACAGAGCGATCGCCCGGTTGGAAGCGCAAGACTAGAGCGCTTGTGCCGAACCAGGAGGCCTGTAGCGCGCAAGACGACCGCTGCACGCACCTCACCGTGGTGGGGACAGCCGAGTGCCCTGGTCAGACCCGCGAGATGTGCGCGGAGAAGCGCGGGCGAGGGGGCTACGGAGTTGCACCAGGGCTTACAATCCTCCAGACTTATCTTCGTTGATCGACGAGGTGTGCCGCGTAGGCGTCATGCCACCCACCGAAGGAGGCATCGGTGAGACGACTGATCCTACTGCTGGCAACGATAGGGGCGACGGTGCTACTGGCCAGCGGGGTGGCCTACGCGCTGGACGTGCGATGCGACGCCGCGAGTGATCCCGACACCGCCCCCGGGCAGTGCCTGGGTACCCCGGATGACGATGAGATCTTCGGCACCGCGCGTCCGGACGTGATCCGCGCCCTGAACGGCTTCGACGACGTGTTCGCCAGGGCGGGCGGGGACGAGATCTACGGCGGCAACCTCGCCGACTACTTGGAGGGCGGAATAGGTTGGGACACCTACTTCGGCGGCAAGGGCGCCGACTACCTCACGGAGTTAGACTCCTTCGATTCGGGCAGGGACGTGATGAACGGCGGTCCCAACAACGACGTCCTGGAGGGAGGCGGGGGCGGCGACATCCTCAGGGGCCAGGCTGGCGACGAGAGCGATACCGGGGATCCGACGGACTCGGCGATGTTTGGCGACCCAGGCAACGACGAGCTCTACGGTGGGACCGGCGACGACGCCATGGAGGGAGAAGAGGGCACCGACGAGCACTACGGCGGACCCGACGACGACTTCATCGATGCCGCGAACAACGAAACGTACGCCACGGATGCGCCCGACCTGGTGGACTGCGGGGACGGCTTCGACACGGCGCTGGTTCTCCCCAACGACATCGTGGATGAGAATTGTGAGGACGTGCTAGAAGTCTTCCCCGGCGAAGGTCCCGTTGTCGTGGCGGCTTCCGGGGGAGCAGACGACGCAGATCAGCGCCGGCTCGAAGAGCGCTTCCTGAAAGTGCGGGGCGGCTAAGATCGCGGGCCGGCGATCTCAGGCGGCACGAAACACCGGGCCGGGGCGTAATAGCAGCCCCGGTCCTCCAAAGGAGGAGCGATGAGAAGAGCATCTATGTTGGTGGCCGTGGTGGCCATGCTCGTGGTGGCCTTCGCGGGGGCGGCCTCGGCGGCGGTGATCTCCTGCACCGGCGGGCGCTGCGAGGGAACCCCGCAATCGGATGGGATCACCGGAACGGACGGGCGAGACCGCATCTTCGCCTTGAACGGCTTTGACGGGGTGTTTGCCGGGGCCGGCCGTGACGAGCTCAACGGCGGCAACCTCGGCGACCGACTGATCGGTGAGGACGGTAGCGACACCTATTTCGGCGGCAGCGGCGCCGACTTCTTCACGGAGATCCCGGAGGAGTGTTGCGAGGAGCCCCCCTATACGGGCAACGACGTTATGGACGGCGGAGATGGGTCCGACTTCATGGACGCCGGCGAGGGCGACGACGTTCTGAGGGGCCGGGCGGGCGACGAGAGAGGTAACGCCGGAGGCTCGGCTGACCCCGCGATGTTCGGGGATTTCGGTGACGACAAGCTCTACGGTGGCCCGGGCGACGACGGCATGATAGGCGGAGAGGGCGCCGACGAACACTACGGCGGCCCCGACAGTGACTTTATCGATGCCGTAGATTTCGAGTCGTTGGACACCCCGGACCTGGTCAACGGTGGTGACGGCTACGACGTCTGCCTCGTGAACGAGAACGACGCCCCCGTCGTGAACTGCGAGAGAATCGAGACCGAGCCCAACCCCACCCCGGTGACCGCAGTGGGCGCCAGGTGAAGTTTGCGGAGGGCGTAGCGTTCTAAGCGTTCTACCCCCCGCCCTCCTTTGCCCTTTCCTCTCGTCGCTCCTGGGCCTTTTCTCGGGCTTCCTCGCGCCGCTCTTGTGCCTGCTTGCGCGCCTCTTCTCGTCTCTTCTGATCTTCCTTGGCCGCCTCCTCCGCCGCTTTCCTGGCTTCGGGCGATGCTGCATCCGGCGAAGCGGTAGCCGAGGGGGTAGCCGTCGGTGTGGCAGAGGGCGAGCCGCCGGAGGCTGGCTCTCGAGGCTGGCCTGTGCTGAGGACCACGTTCACGGCGCGGCCCTGCTCTGCCGTGGTACCCGCGGCGGGATCCTGCTCGCTAACCGCCCCCTCGGCGATCGTGCCGCTGGGGGCCTCGTCCCGGGAACCCAGATCGAGCCCCACCTTCTCCAGGCGCTTCTGTGCCTCGTCCGGCGGCAGCCCCACCAGGAGCGGCACCTCGACCTTCCGCGCGACGGCCTCCGGTGCAGCCCGGTCGGGGGCGGTCCGCCCCAGGGCCCACACGAGGCCGCCGATCAGGACCGCGCCCACGAGCAGGGCGACCAGGGGCACCGCGAGGGTCCTCCGTCGGCCGCGCCCTGCGGACGGGCCCGACCCCCTTCCCCCGGACAAAGTAGGCGGCGAGTGTACGTGTTCGGTCCGGAGGGTCGCCCGACGGGTTGCGGCGTTTCCCGACACATCAGCAAGCGGCGGAAGCCCGTCTCGTAGCCGGCGGAGATCCTCCGAGAGCGAGGCCGCGCTCGCGGGGCGGTCTTCGGGGTCTCTGGCCAGCAACCTCACGACCAGGGCGTCGAGCGCTTCTGGCACGTTGGGGTTCGTCTCTCGCGGGTGGGGCGGCTCTTCGTCCAGGCGCTTCATCGCCGTGGCGATGGGGTCGTCGCCCCGGTAGGGAAGCTCGCCGGTGAGCATCTCGTAGAGGAGGACCCCCAGAGAGTACAGGTCGCTCGCCGGGCTGACCCGCTCGCCCCTCACCTGTTCGGGGGACATGTAGGCAAGCGTCCCGAGCACGGCGTTCGCCTGCGTCATCGTCTCCGAAGAGGCGGCCCGCGCTATCCCGAAGTCGCTGACCTTCGCCTCGCCGGAGGAAGCTAACAGCACGTTCTGGGGCTTCACGTCGCGGTGGACTATGCCGCGATCGTGGGCGACGGCCAGGGCTTCGGCCACCTGCGAGGCCAGATCAGCGGCCTCGCGAGGGACGAGGCTTCCTTCAGCCACCATGCGCTCCTTGAGGGTACCGCCGGGGACGTACTCCATCGCCATGTAGAGGGCGCCGTCCTCGGTGCGTCCCCGGTCGTAGACCTGCACGATGCCAGGATGGTTGAGCGCCGCGGCGTTCAGCGCCTCGCGCCTGAAGCGCTCGACGAACTCCCCGTCGTCAGCGTACCGCTCCCTCAAGACCTTGAGCGCCACGCGGCGATCGAGGGAGTTATCGTGGGCGAGGTATACCTCGGCCATGCCGCCGTCGCCCAGGAGCTCGACCAGCGTGTAGCGGTCACCGAGGAGCAATCGTTGCATGATGCTCATTCTATCCGTATCCCCTTGCCGTGTTGTCCGGTTCGGCAGCAACTGGCGCTTCGCAGGGCCCGCGGGCGGCTCGTTCTCCGGGATCGAGAAAAGGGGCCGGAGACCCTGGCGGATCTCCGGCCCAACGTGCTCGTGAAGAGGGTCTCGACCTGCGGACTACGAGGTGCGGCGCCTCATCAGCATGACGGCCCCGATCCCCGATCCGAGCAGCAGGATCCCGGCGACCAGCGCCAGCGGGGTCACGCCCCCGGTCTCAGGCAGCACGCTATCGTCAGCCACAGGGGACGCGCTGGGAGTGGCGCTCGCCGTGGCAGAGGCAGAGGGGCTGGCGCTCGGTGTGGCGCTCGATGAGGCGCTGGCCGTGGCGCTCGACGTGGCGCTCGCAGATCCATCGTCGCCGGTGGGGTTATCATCGAAACCGCGAACATCGTCGCGATCGTCCTCCCTGAGATCGTCCGCACTGGGGTTGTCGTCGAAGGCCCGTTCTCCACCGCGGTCGTCGCCTCTCATGTCATCCCCGCTAGGGTTGTCGTCCTGGGCGAAGGCCGCCGGCGCGAGAACCAGCGCCCCAATCGCCACCATCAGCACCACCATCAAGATCCTACGCATCATCGTCCTCTCTATGCGCTTCGGTTGCATGGCTATTTCAACCTAACATCGCGCGGACGAGCGGGGGTTACAGGGCGGACAACGGTCGATAACAATACGATAAAGATCAAATTCCCAGCCTCAAGGCCCGGGAGACGTCTGCCTCGCTCGGATGCTCCGCGTGGGACGCATCTTGCAGGGGGCTTACCGAAGGGCAACCGTCTCGGTTGGTCCTACGGTCCTCTGGTGTCGCGTCTGGGGCCACGAAAGATGCTTGCTTCTCGATGAATTATTGCGGGGGATCCTGTCAGCAATAAACACCATTCTCGGCGTTGAAGCCACACTGGAAGCCGCGCGCTTGGACAGAACCGTGGTCCGTCCCTGGCGAGGGCCGTTCCTTCTCCTTACGATGGTCGCTCACGCGCTTTTGAAGGTACCGGCGGCCACGCGGTCGTGCTGGCGGTCTAGCTGGCGCCGGCGGGCCAACTCCTCGTAGCGGCGCACCCACTCCTCCGAGTGCTCGTTGGCCTGCAGCTTCATCCTCGGGTTTCCCACGGCGAAGCCCTCGGGAATACTTGTGCCGATCTCTCGTAGCAGCCGGAGCGTCGTGTCCTGATAGTCCTCGAGGAGGTCCTCGTATAGAACGCGGACCACCTCCACGCCGCAGCCCTCGAAGTAGTCCTCCCAGGCCGCGTTGTGCTCGTCGATGCGCAGCCTGAGGTGGTCGATCGCCGCGAAGCTGAAACGCAGGTCCCGCCCGCCCACCTCCTCGTCGGAGTCCCTGCGCCACCTCTGGGTCTGGAGCGCCTTCCACAGCGAGACGGCCTGGCGCAGGGTATCCCGCCGGCGGATCCACACGTACCGGCGCAGGTGGGGGAAGACGGAGGCCGGCACCTCGTATGGCCCGACGTCCTCGCGCCCGGACCTGCGCGCAAGGCGCACGAAATCGCGGAAGTAGGCCCACATGATCTTGGTGCCGAAAACGCCGTTGGGAGTGGTGCCTCGTTCAAGCGCAAGATCGAGCAGCCTCCCGAAATCGGGCGGCCGCCAGGAGATGTCCTCAGAAGGCGGACCCTCGACGAACCTGCCCTCATCCCCGCCGAGTACGTCGCGAAACGCAGGGTCGTCCAGGAGCGCCCATACCGCCGGGTCGTTGGAGCGCCGGAAGTAATCGCGCGGACGCCGCGGGTAGCCCGTCTCGAGCAAGACCTCGAAGTGCTCCGCAGGATAACCGGCGATCCCGGTCCTCCCCAGCGCGTCACTCAAGAGCGTGCTACCGCTCCGGGGCGTGGCACAGATCAGGTAGGAGAGCTTCGGCCTCTTCGTACCGGTCATCAAGAACCTCCTCCGTCCGGTGCCACGGGCCGGGAAGGGCGGCCACGGTCCCAAACCCATAACTGCTCGTCAACAGGCGTAACACCCTACAATATACTCTACCGAATAGCTAGACAAACTCGACAAGGATCATCTACGCCGATCCCCACCCAGAAGTACCAGACGAGCCACCCAGCAGGAGGGCGTCAGACCTTTGACTTCCTGTAGCCTGATGCCCGTGATCCGACACCTACCGCTACATTGCATAATGTATCCACAAGGGCTATGATCGGGCGATGGAATCCGTACCGCGTTCGTCAGAGGGGAGCGACCCCATTCGGGTTGACTCTGTGGCTGACCTTGCCTACGGGCGGATAAGGGGATACGTGCTTGGTGGGGAGGTTCCGCCGGGTGCGCGGCTTGGTCAGGTGGAGCTGGCGGAGAGGTTTGGCATCTCACGCACCCCCGTGCGCGAGGCCTTGCGGCGGCTGGCCGGCGAGGGCCTGGTAGATTTCCACTCCAACCGGGGTTTCCGGGTCGCTGACCTGGGGTTGGACGCCGTGCTGCGACGCATGGAGGTGCGGTCCCTGGTGGAGCCGGGCATCGCGCGTCTCGCGGCCGGGCGGAGGACGGAAGAAGACGTTCGACGTCTCCAGGAGGTCATCGCGAGCCAGGAGGAGGCGAGAGATGGGATCTCCGCCCACGACGCAAGCCGCGACTTCCACATGGCGCTGGCCCGCGCCTCTGGCAACGAAGAGCTCGTGCGGGTCCTGAACTCGCTCTGGCTCGTCGAAGTGGGAAGGCGACTCCTCGCCAGGCGCACCGCCGACCCCAACTGGCTGCACGATGACGTCTCGGAACACCGTGGGATCCTTGCCGCCGTTAAAGAAGGTCACGCCGCAGAGGCCGAACGCCTCATGGCCGAGCATATCGGACGCGCCGTTCACCACTGGGAACCGCTCGGTAGCGGGGGGCCAGGGGGCGACTAGCCTCGGCCATCAACCAGAGACGGGGAGCCGAAAGCCGGTAACAGCCCGCCCCCACGGCAACCGTTTCCTCTGCAAGCCACCCCGTTCTGTAGTCGATGACGCTCACGAACTTCTTCCTGTTGCACGCCCCGCACAACGGCTGGATGTTGCCGATGTCGTTCGAGCCGCCCCT
>DASUPX010000173.1:0-4584 GCA_036280905.1 Rubrobacter sp.
TCGGCGCGCTCTACGGGGAGGCACCGGCGCGCGTACGGAACGCCGTCAGCGAGAGATGGCCTTACGTGGCCCGCCTGCTGCCGGATCACTTTCCATCGTGGGATGGGCCTCAGTACGACGGCCGGGAGGAATCTCTACGGTTGCAACGGTCGGTGACCGGGTTCTTGAGAGAGGTGTCGGGAGAGATACCGGTCGCAATCCTCTTTGACGACCTGCATTGCGCCGACGAGGCGAGCCTCAACCTGCTGGCGCACCTCGCCAGTCACACACGCGGCGACAGGGTGATGCTGGTGGGCGCTTATCGTGACGTGGAGGTAGGACCTGACCATACCTTCTGGCGGATCGTGCGGGAGTTAGGCCGCGAGGAGATCGTGGAGAGCATAGAAGTCCGCAAGTTGGGATGGGAAGACACGGCCGTGCTCATGAGCGACAGGCTGGACGGGAGCGAGGTCTCTGCGGGGTTCGTCGATTTGGTTCACCATCACGCCGATGGAAACCCGTTCTTCACCGTCGAGATACTCAAGGATCTCATCGAGCGTGGCGAACTGTCCCACCGGGAGGGATACTGGACCCGCGAAGAGATAGGGCACCTCACGGCCCCGAAGACCGTGAGCGAGGCGATCTCCGAGAGGGTATCGCGACTAGGGTCGGGCACCCAGAGGGCTCTCGGAGAGGCGAGCGTCCTGGGAGATGAGTTCGACGTCGATGGCTTGATGGCGATAACGGGCATCGACGAAAGGGGGGTAGAAACGGTCCTGGAAGAGGCAGAAGCCTCCGGCCTCGTCCAGGCGGTTCGGGACCGCTACGCTTTCAACCACGCGCTCACCCAACAGACGCTCTACGCGAGTCTCTCTTCCGTGCGACGGCGAAGGTCGCACCGTTCCGCCGCCGAGAACCTCGAGAAGCTCCCGGACCAGATCCGTCAGAAGCGGGCGGCGGAGATCTCGCGCCATTTCCTGCAAGGTTCCTCTCCCGGGCGAGCGCTGCCCTACGCCCTTCTCGCAGGCGTGGAGGCCGAAGCAGCGTTCGCGCCGATCGAAGCGGAGCAACAATACCGGGCCGCACTCGAGCTCGCGACGCAAATAGGCCATCAGGGCCTGATAGTCGAGGCACTGGAGAGACTTGGAGGTTTGCTCGCTACCACCGTACGCTACGAAGAGGCCCTCTCTGTGCTCGAAGAGGCGTCGGGCCACCACCGCGCACGCAAGGCGTCGGAATCGGCAAGCCGGGTGGAGGCGACGATCGCGCTCACCCACTTTCGCCGGGGAACAGAAGACGAGGGTACAGCGAGGCTCACGGCGCACCTTTTCTCACTCGACAGGCCAGACACATCTGACGGGACGCGCCGAGAGATGGCGGCGCTCTACTGCGCGCTTGCACGTTTCCACTTTGCCGGAAGCCGGTTCGCAGAATGCAGCGAGGCGGCCGCACGGGCCGCCTCCCTCTCCCGGGAGTTCGGGGACACCCGGTCGCTAGCCGACGCGGAGATGATCCGGGGCAGCGCTCTCCTCTGGTTGGATACCCGCGACGAAGGACTGTGGGTCCTCGAACGGGCCGCCGCGCTGGCGGAGGCAACCGGTGCCCTCGAAACCCTGAGCACCGCGCTTTCGTTTCTCCACTGGGCCTGCATCCTGCGCGGAAGATACGGGCGGGGACAGCGTCATGGCGAGCGCGGGGCGCAGATAGCCGAAAGACTTGGTGACACCGACGCGCTAGCTCTTCACACCAGCCAGATCGGGCTCGGGCATTTCTACCGCGGCGATTGGCGGCAGGCGCAGGCCTATCTGGCACGAGGCGTGGAGCTTACACGCGGCAGATCGCCCTCCCTGTTCTCGAGCATCCCCATGGTCTGCCTTGGCACCCTTCGCATGGCGCAGGGAGAGTGGGAGGAGGCCGAACAGATACTTTCTTGCGCCTCCGAAGCACGCGAGGCCCAGGGCCCGGAGTTCCGATGCTACGTGCAGACCCTGCTGGCGCAACTCGACGTACTTCGCGGGTACCCCGGGGCCGCCCTCGCCAGGCTGGAGCCGTACGCCTCGAGCCGCGCGCGCATACGCGATCCCCTGACCCTCACCGTTCTGGCTATAGCTTGTGATGACACGGGCCAGTTAGCGGAGGCAGAAGAAATCGTGAACCTCGCCGTAACGCGGGCCGACCTCATGCAAAACCTGGTGGTCGGCCTCGAAGCGTCGCGTGTTCACGCGAGGATACTTGCCGCAAACGGTCACCTCGAACAGGCGAACGTGACCCTGGAGGAGTCTCTCAGCAAGGCACGCTCCATGCCCTGCCCGTACGCTGAGGGTAAAGTTCTGCGCGACCTTGGAACGCTACTCGGCGCCGAAAGGGAGAAGGCAAGCGAGCGGCTCTCATCTGCCCTCGGTATCTTTCGCCGGCTAGAGGCCTGGGAGGAAGTCAGAGAGACGGAGCGGGCGCTCAGGGCAACGGGTATAGCCTCGGTCTAGCCCACCCTCCGTGGCGGCGGCCAGGACTTCGCAGATAGCAGCATGGGACGCCTTCGGCGAGATGGTTGTGCCGCCCAACCGGACGTCGGTGCCCGGACCGGCCTTGTAAGGCGAGGCCCGGGTCGCTGAGAGGAGGAGCCTTTGTTCGGGCCTACTGCTCCTGCCGGCGGATCTGGGTCACGGGTGGGTCGTAGAAGACGTCGAGAAGCCAGTCGGCGGCGATCCTGACCCTGCTGTTCGGGCTCTCGAGCTTGTAGAGGTAGGTCAACCGCCAGAAGATCGCCGCTAGAAAGCCGCTGAACTTGACGCCCATTACCTCGTTGACCGCGAACTCGCTCCCGAGCTCTACCAGCTGTCCGAGGGACTGGTAGCGAAACGGCTCGAGCTCTTCACCGTCAAGCACGGCGAGTATGTTCTCCGCGACAGCCTCACCCTCCTGCACGGCTGCCTGGGCGTTGGGTGGAATGGTGGTGCCGTTCAGGTCGATGGTTGCGGCGCAATCGCCGATCCCCCACACGTTATCGTGGCCCTCCACCCGCTGGTAGCGGTCTACCTTCAGGCCCCTGCGCTTGTCGTGGGGGAACGGAAGATCCTCCAGCTTCTTGCTGGCGCGGGTACCAGCGGTCCATATAACGTTCTCCGCCGCGATCTCGCGCCCGTCGGTGAGGATCACCCGGTCTGCCCTGACCTCCCTGGCCTTGACGTTGTTGATGACCTCTATGCGCAGCTCGTGCAGCCTCTTCTGGGCCACCCGGCGCAGGGCGGGGTCGAGCTCTTTCAGCACCTCCTTGTTGGCGTCGATGAGGATGATCTTCGGCCTGTCGGGGTTTATGTTTGGATAGTCGGGGACGAGCAGCTCTCGCAGGAGGTTGTGCAGCTCGGCGGCCACCTCCACGCCCGTCGAGCCGCCCCCGATCACGACGAAGGTGAGCCTGGAATCGGGAACGTCACCGCCGGCGAGCGTGGTCTCCTCGTAGCTCTCGATGACGCGGTCGGTGATCTCCTCCCCCGCACCTATGCCCTTGATGCTGATGGCGTGCTCCTCGACCCCGGGAATGTCGAAGTAAGACGGCTCGGCCCCGAGCGAGATCACCAGCTGGTCGTAGGGAAACTCCCTGCCAGCCGCCCTGACCACCTGACTCTCCGGGTCCACGCTCTCCAGGGGCGCCCTCCGGAAGCTAGCGCCGAGCCGGATGAGGCTCCGGCGCAACGGCTGCGCCACGTTGTGCGTCTCCACGTCTCCCCCGATGACGCTGGCCAGCATGGGCCAGAAGGTGAAGTAGTTATCTCTGGAGATGAGCATGACCCCCACGTCGTCGCGGCCCCTGGTCATCTTGCAGAGCTTCTCGACGGCATTGTAGCCAGCGAACCCGCCACCCACGACGAGTACTTTGTGCGAAAAATCTCTGTACGGCTTTCGCTCCCACGGCTCGTATCTGGCCCCGGGCAGCAGGTTCCGTCGCAGCAGCCCCACACCTGCGGCCACACCACCCAGAGCGAGCGCCCCCTTGAGTAACCGGTTCATAGCATCCTCCCAGAATCGCGTATTCAATGCTCATATACCCAACCCCCCGGCGCCGTACGCCAGAGCGTCCAACTTCCCTCGATTGGGGAGAGGCCCGGAGACAGTGCTTGGGAAGCCTGGTTCTTCATGCTGATGGCTTGCTTCTGCGCACCGGTGGTTCCGAAGTAGTCCGGCGATAGCGGTGACCATTCGGATACAAGTATCTCCCCGGTGCCACCAGCGGGAACAACAGGAGGACCAGGCGATGCTAGTATGGCGCGCGTGCCGATAGAAAGAACCAACGGGGATCTCGCAGCGCTGGTCGACCGCCTGGCCAGCATCGACGACCTGCGTGCCGCCTCTTCCGTACTGACCTGGGACAGGCAAACCTACATGCCGACGGGTGGTGTAGGGGGCCGGGCCGAGCAACTCGCCACCCTGGCGCGCGTCGCCCACGAGATGCTGATCTCACCCGCAACCGGCGGGCTCCTGGAACGGGCTGGAGAGTGGGAACCAGGCTCTGACGAGGCGGCCCTGCTACGTCTCGCGAAGCGCAGGCACGACAGAGCAGTCAGGGTACCCGCACACCTGGTGGCCGAGACCTCGCGCGGGGCGGCG
>DASUPX010000174.1:0-9841 GCA_036280905.1 Rubrobacter sp.
GGTGCTCTTCTCTGGTTTCTGTGGCTTTATTGCTCGGGAGGAGTCGAGCGTCTTGCCGGAGTCGTCAAGGGCCCTGACGCCCACGTAAGGTTCTGTAGTCTTGACCGTGATCACGGTCTCGAAACCTTCGCGGGGGGTCGAGGCCAACTCCTTCATATTCCGTGGGTTCTTCCCGGCCATAACTTGCCAGGTGGCGACTTCGGTTGCCCCGTTCCAGCTGGCGTAGATCTTCACCATATCGTCCTCGCCCGATTCGGCGGCTATCGAAGGCGAGTATTCAGGATAACCCTTCCAGGGGAAGCGGAAGGCCCTGTAGGACTCACTCTGGAGCGGGAACTCGGCGTCGAACTGTACGCTGTTGTCCTGGGTGAACTCGGAGACCACCGGCGAGCTACCCCAGCCTATAAAGACGTTACCGTTTGGCAGCACCTGCAGGTTGCCCTGGGTGACGGAGAGCAGTTTGTCTGGGTGGGTGTACTCGCGCACCAGGTTAGCCTTCATGGCGTCTTCATCGACTTCTATCACTGCGCCGCGGGACTGATCCGCCGTGTTCGCGCTACCGTTGTCGAAGACGGTGATGGTTCCGGCCGGGTGCCTACGGGCATCGTGCTGGTAGTAAAACCGCGCGCCCGGCCCCATCTCGAAGTCGCTCTTATCGCCACCGAGGCGCCAGACGATCTCACCCGTCTTGCGGGAGATCTTGAAGACCGTCGAGGTCGAGCGGGATGAGACGATCAGGTGGTCCTCGTCGAAGACGTCTATGGAGTTCAGGTGCAGGTGATCGTAGAAGCCCGACTCGTGTTGGCGGAGCTCGACGTGGTCCAGGCTGTGCCACTCGAAGAGGACCTCGCCGGTCTCGATATCTACCTCCTGGACTATGCCGTCGAGCACCGTGGCGTCGGCGGGGCCGCCCACGGAGGTAAGATCCCGTTTCACCCCGTGATAGATGGTGATCAGGGCGGTGTCCTGGGGGGTGATCAGGAACTCGTGGTGGTCCGCCTGATAGCCGTTGCCGGCCCTCACGCGTTTTATCTCGCTGTAGGAATGGTCGCAGATGACACATTCGCCCTGGCCCCAGCCGGTGTGGCGGCCAACCCACCAGGTTAGGACGGGCTCACCCTTGTACTCCTGCAGCTTGAAGTTCATAACGTCCATGGACTCGTCCGCCAGCAGGTGCAGCCACACGGGCTGGCCTTCGTCATCCAGGATCACGCACCCGTCCTGGCTGGGATGGGCCTCGTCGGGGCCGTTTTTCGGGGCGACGAAGACCAGTCCGGGGGCGGTATTCCTGGGCGGCGTGGTCACGGTTATTACCGGCGGTCGGAGGTCCGGGCGCGAGCGGAAGTTCCACGTCTGCCCTACCGGAGATGTGGCGGCGGTCGCTTTGGCGCTCGGGTCGGGGTCGCAGCCCACCGTAACACCGAGCGCGGCCAGCGCGGCGCCCCCGGCCGTGGCCCTCAAAAACGTTCGTCGTGTGATCCTGGGTTCCAAACCACCGCCTCTTTCTAGCTACCGTCCCGGCTTGCGCGCCAGACTCCCAGAGTTACGCAAGTTACACCATTTTGTTTCGCACTTCGCCCCAGGGTCCACGAGGGATATCTCGGTTGCCGGGGCTTCGCTACCCTACCACGAGGTTGACGAGCCGGCCCGGCACGTAGACGCTCTTGCGGAGCTCCTTGCCTTCGAGGTGGGGACGGACCCGCGCGCTCTCCAGCGCCAGCTCCTTTGCGGCCTCCTCGGAGATGTCCGCAGGCGCCTCGATACGGTCGCGAAGCTTGCCGTTCACCTGGACTATGAGCGTGATCTCCTCGGCCCGGATCAGGTCCTCCTCGTATCCCGGCCATGCCTGCTGGTGAACAGAGTACTCCCCACCGAGCTCGGACCACATCTCCTCTGCGTGGTGCGGGGCGAACGGGGCGAGAACCTTGACGAAGCTCTGTAAGGCCTCCTGCCAGGCCTCCTGATCGAGGCGTCCCTTGACCGCAAGCAGGTAGTTGGTGTGCTCCATGAGCGCGGCTATAGAGGTGTTGAAGCGGAAGGCCTCGAGGTCCTCGGTCAGCTTCTTGATGAGGCGGTTCGTCCGGCGCGTCAGCTCAGCAGGATCGGCCTCGCCGCCGGCGGTTCGCTCTTCGTCGGTGAGCGAGAGCACGCGCCTGAGCCAGCGTGAGACGCCCTCCATGCCCTTCCCGTCCCAGGGTCCCCCCTCGCTCCAGGGGCCGATGAACATCAGAAAATCCCGGAGCGCGTCGGAGCCGAAGCGGTCCACGTACTCCTGGGGGTTGACCACGTTGCCGCGGCTCTTGCTCATCTTCTGCCCGTCGGGCCCGAGTATGATCCCCTGGTTACGCAGGCGGGTCATCGGCTCGTCGAAGTCGACGAGCCCGAGGTCCCTCATCACCTTGGTAAAGAAGCGGGCGTAGAGCAGGTGCAGTATGGCGTGCTCGATGCCGCCGGTGTACTGGTCGACGGGGAGCCACTTCTCCCCCCGCGCGGGGTCGAAGGGCCCCTCTTCGTAGCGGGGTGAGAGGTAACGGTACCAGTACCACGAGGAGTCCATGAACGTGTCCATGGTGTCTGTCTCGCGCGTGGCTGGGCCACCGCAGCTGGGGCACTCCGTGTTGTAGAAGTCGGGGTCGAGCTTCAGGGGAGACTCACCCGTTGGCACGAACTCGGACTCGTCGGGGAGGAGAACCGGGAGATCCTCTTCCGGGACGGGGACCACGCCGCACTCCTCGCAGAAGATCATCGGTATCGGGGTTCCCCAGTAGCGCTGTCGACTGATGAGCCAGTCGTGAAGCCTGTAGGTGATCGCGGCCTCGCCGGCTCCGCGCTCTCCGAGCCAGGCCGTCACCCGCACCTTGCCCTCGCCGCTCGGGGTGCCGTCGAACCCGTCGGAGTTGACCATCGTGCCCTCTCCGGTGTAGGGCCCCTCCTGGTCATCGACGAGGTCAGGAGGTGAGATCACGGTCCTTATCTCGATGCCGTGCTTCGTCGCGAACTCGAAGTCCCGCTCGTCGTGGGCCGGGACGGCCATGATCGCGCCCGTCCCGTAGCCCATCAGTACGTAGTCGGCGATGTAGACGGGGATGTCCTCCCCGTTCGCTGGGTTGGTTGCGTAGGCCCCGGTAAAGACGCCGGTCTTCTCCCTGGTCGCGTCGGTGCGGTCAATCTCGCTCATCCTCGCGGCCCGCTCCACGTAGGCGCGCACCGCCTCGGCCTGCTCCCGGGTCGTTATCTGTTCCACGGCCGGATGCTCCGGGCTCATCACGAAGAACGTGGCACCGAAGAGCGTGTCCGGGCGGGTCGTGAAGACCTCGACAGGGCCGTAATTCTCGATCTCGAATCGTATCTCGGCGCCCTCGGAGCGCCCGATCCAGTTCCGCTGAAGGGTCTCGACGCGATCTGGCCAGTCGATGCGGGAGAAGTCGAGGAGCTCCTCGGCGTAGTCCGTGATCTTGAAGAGCCACTGTGGCAGGTTCTTCTTTATGACCGGCGTCCCGCACCGCTCGCAGCGCCTGTCGGGGCCCACGACCTGCTCCCGCGCCAGCGTGGTGTTGTCCCTGGGGCACCAGTCGACGGGCGCCTCCTGACGGTAGGCCAGCCCTTTCTCGAAGAACTTGATAAAGAACCACTGGTTCCAGCGGTAGTACTCGGGGTCGCAGGTAACGACCTCCGAGTCGAAGTCGAACATGGCGCCCATCTGCCTGAGCTGCACGCGCATCCGCTCGATGTTGGAGTAGGTCCACTCACGGGGCTGGATGCCGCGCTGGATGGCGGCGTTCTCGGCCGGAAGCCCGAAGGCGTCGAAGCCGATTGGAAAGAAAACCCGATAGCCGTTCATGCGCATGAAGCGGGCCCGCGTATCCGACGGCGTCATCGGGTACCAGTGCCCGACGTGCAGGTCCCCGCTCGGGTAGGGGAGCATGGTGAGCGCGTAATGCTTCGGCTTGCTCTCGTCCTCGTCGGTCTCGTAAAGGCCGGTCTCGGCCCACCGCTCCTGCCAGCGGCTTTCGAGGGCGGTGGGATCGTATGTCTTTCTCTGTCTCGTCTCGCTCACGTGAGACTCCTTCGGTTACAGACCAGGATTCGTTCTAGATCGGGAAAAGCCGGCGCAGGGCTCTATAGTCGGGAGTCCGACCTCTGAACCTTGTGATCCCTGGCGCACATACGCCTAATATAGCACCAAGAACACCCTCTACAAAAGGGAAACGCCGCCAGGATGGCGTCCCTGGCGGCGTGCCGATACCGGAGCGTGCGGGATCTACCTTACCCTCGTGGCTCCTTTGCTGGTTCTCCTGACCTCTTCGCGCCCCTGGGGGCCCACGAAATACCGGTCGAGGTAGGCTGCTAGCCCGTTGAGGTCCCCCGCAGGACCGCGGTATGCGATATGCCCGTCGGGCCTGACCAGAACCAGGGTGGGTGCTTCCATGCCGTAACGCTCGTGGAGGCTTCTGTTTCCCGGGGCGATCACGTGCAACCGGATGGGCGCCCCGTACGCGCCGGCCAGTGCTTGCAGATCCTCGCCTGTCCGTACGGTATCGGGCAACCCTGTGTCGGATCTCCCCCCTTCGAAGAGGAGCAGGTCGTGGTCGAGACCGTGGATCTCCTCGAAGATGCTGCGACCGGCATCCCCGCCCGTGGCGAGGAAGCCGTAAGGAGCGCGTTCTCCGGGCTGAGGTCCCTCCCCCGCCGGCCCGGATCTTGCGACGGCGGGGCTATCCCGGTAGTCCGTCCAGAGCTGGGAGACGAACCAGAAGGCCCGCCTCCTGATCGGCGGAAGCATCGACGCGATTCGGAAGAGCAATGGCGTGAAGAGGATCTTGAGCCTCTGCGCGGCCGTGTCGGTCGTAACCTGCAGAAGGAAGGCCCTGTCGGTTCCGTTGAGGATTGACCGGGCAAACGGCATACGCTCGGGCTCGTAGGAATCGAGCAGCGACGCACGGGCGAGGCCCTTCGCGACGAGCGCGAGCTTCCATCCCAGGTTGTAGGCGTCGCCGATGCCCGTGTTCATGCCCTGTCCCCCAGCCGGCGAGTGGATGTGGGCGGCGTCGCCAACGAGGAACACGCGGCCGACCCTGAAGCGCTCGGTCATCCTGCGGTGGGTGCGGTAGACGCTGCTCCAGTTCACGCCGGTGATCCTGGTCTTCCAACCGCTGTGCCGGTCGAGGACGCGCTGCACATCCTCGGCCGTGATGTGCTCTTTCCCCTCCAGCTCCTCTGGCACACCCCCTATAAGACGAAAGCGCCGCTCCCCGGGCATGGGGAAGAACGCGTAGAACCCCGCGCGAGTTATGTCTATGCTCACCTGCCGCGAGCCGTGCGCCCAGTCCATCTCTACGTCCGCCAGGAACAGCTGCTGCTCGTAGGTGTCACCCTCGAAGCCGAGACCGAGGTAGTGCCTCACGGGGCTGCCCGCCCCGTCAGCGCCGACGACCCATCCGACCTCGACCGTCTCCTCCTCTCCATCCCCGGACTTCACGGTTGCCCGCACGCCGTCCGACGTGGGAGCTAGCGAGACGAGCTCCGTCTCCCACTCGACCCCGCCCCCAGCCTCTTCGAGGCCGCCGATCAGGAGCCGCTCCGTCCTGTCCTGCTCCAGGACGAGGGCGAACGGGTAGGGCGTGCGGTCGTCGGCGTCGGCGTCGAAGAAGGAGATCTCACCGGCGGGTCTGCCCTCGCCGAAGACCTGTATGGCCCCCATCCTCTGGCCCCACTTGACGGCCCGATCAGCCAGACCGAGCCTGTCGAGGAGCTCCAGCGTCTTGGCATGCATCACGAGCGCCCTGCTCTCCCTGACAGGACCACCTTTCTTGTCGATGATCCTGAAAGGAACGCCCTGCCTGGCGAGAATGTTCGCCATGGTGAGCCCCGCTGGCCCCGCACCGATCACGAGCACTTCCGTAGCACGCATGCCTGCTCCTTTCACGCCCCTATTCAGGCGATGGCCTTCATGTACATGTCCACGATGTGTTCGATCTTCTCCCGCTCCGGCGGCTGCGGATGTTCACCGGGCTTGAGAAGGCCGTCGAGGAGGGCGTAGGTCACGAGCGGCCCGAAGAACAACCTCGTCGCCGCCTCGGCGTCTGGAACGTCCACGATCCCCCTCTCCCGCACGCGCTCCATGAGCGCCAGGAAGACCCTGAACCCGCGCTCGGGAACCGTATCGCGGTAGATCTCTCCCAGCTGGGGGAACCGGTGCGTGTCAGCGATTATGGTCCTCAATAACGCCAGATAATCCGAGTCCATCATGACCGAGACGATCCGCCCCGCCAACCCGACCAGCGTCTCTCTCAACTCTCCGAGGTCCCCGGGCTCGACCTCCTCGACGGCAGCCAATACCCGCGTCTGGGGGTTCTCGATGGTGAGCCGCCGCAAGACGTCGGCGAAGAGCTCCTCCTTGCCAGGATAGTACGAGTAGAGCGTCCGCTTGGAGACCCTCGCCTCGGCCGCGATGGCGTCCGTGCTCGCCCCTGCAAAACCATCCCGCAAGAAAACAAGCCGCGCACCAGCCACGATCTGCTCCCGCTTGGCCCAGGCCCGTGACCCCTTCTCCTCCGACGCTAGGCTCACCCCTGACCTCCAAGTAAACTAAACAGTACCGTTTTATTATGGGTTGGTCCGCGAGGTTTGTCAAGGTCGACCTGGGTTGCGCATCACTTCACATGTCCTGTGACCCTCAAAGGGAAGGAATGAGCTTGACAGAAGTCTGTACGGTTGGATTCTCTCTAGCGCGGGCGCTCGCTGGAGCTCATGCGCGATTTTGCATTATTATCCGACACCACACCATCTTGTATTTGTCGCTTCAAGCCCTGGAGACAGAGGGCGTGCTCCCGGGTCATTCGGGCGTCAAGCTGTGCAAGATCTCGTATACAAGCGTCCCAGAATTAGCCTTCTACGCACTGGCGTGAACAAGCATCACTTGGTCAACCTTGACCAGCAGATTGCTCAATATGTGTTATGACAGCGACTTACGACGTAAGTACGCTCTAGTTGCGTGAAGAGAGACCTTTCGGAGAGGAGGGCGTGATGACTACTGGGCACGCTCCACACACGCCACTGTCCCCGACAGCGCGGTGGAGGAGGGTCTTGTCGTTGCCAAAGACAACCGACGGGTGGATTGCGGTAGGACTGGCAGTCCCCGCCCTGGTACTCACCGTCTTCTTCCCGCTCTCCGAGGTCTTTGGGTGGACGTTTCTTCGGCCAGGGGTGGTGGCAGAGACCGGCTCCTCAGACCAGTACCCTATCCTCATCCTTGCGTGGATACTGTCTGCTGTGCTTGGCGGAGTATTCGGGTTGATCTCGGTGCTAAGAAGCCAGGAGCGCTCGATCTTTGTAAGGATTGCTATGGTGCCTATGGTAATCGTGCCAGCTTTGCCCATCGCCTTTCTCGTAGATTGGTTGAGCTGGATGCTGAGACATGAAGTAGTACCAATAGTGCCAGCTGTCCTGCTCCTGGTGGGCATGATGGCACTAATAGCCGCTTCGCACTTCGTGCAAAGGCACAGTGAGCGCTACGGTCCAGGAGGGACTATATCTTCCGTCGCTTCCTTCGTAGGCTTTGCGCTCATCTTGGTTGGCGCACTCATCGGGATCATCGTGAACTTGATAGGAGTGGGTTTGTGGGCAGCGACTGTAGGCTTGGCAGCCCTCGCGATCGTCACCCTGAGGGCGAGAGTGGTGCCATGGTGGGGTGGGGTGGCGCTCATCGCCGCAAACCCCCTCTTGGTTCTCATCTGGTTGGTTCCTAATCTGGGCGGAATCTGGCTCGTGGTAGTACCTATGTTGGTGGCTGGCTTTGCCGTGTTCCTGGCGGCGAGGCGACGAACCGAGCGACCTGCGAGGGTGCGGTAAGGCACTTCGGAGAGGAGATCGTCATGACTGCTCAACACGCTCCACACACACCGCTGTGGAGAAGGGTTCGCTCTCTGCCGCACACGCGCCTGGGGCGGTGGGCCATAGGACTGACAGTCGGCTCTGGGATACTCCTCATCTTCGGCCTTCTTCTCTTCTTGAGCGTGGGGGGCTTTGAAGTCTCTCCCTGGATATGGATGATCCTTATAGGTGGCATACTTGCTGGCGCAGTGGTGGGGCTTATCGCGTTACTTAGAAGCCCTCAACTCGCTCCACCCATACCGCTGTCGAGACGGGTTCTCTATGTATGGCTTGCTATGATGCCTCTGGCGCTCGTGGCAGCCGTGCCCATCGCCTTCGCGGCCCAGTTCTTGCGCTATCAAGTGAGAAACGACCTGTCGATAGTAACCGTCCTGCCCCTGGTGGGCATGATGGCGGGCGTAGTGGCTTTGCACTTCGTTCAGAGGGGAACTGAGCGCTACGGTCTAGGGGGAACTATATATTCCTTAGCTTCCCTCATCGGCGGGGCGCTCATCGTGGTTGGCGCGCTCATCGGCTACGTCTCCCAAGATTGGCTGCTAGGGACCAACTTGATGGGAGTGGGTTTGTGGGCAGCGATTATAGGCTTGACTGCCCTCACGATCATAACCCTGTACGCGAGGGCAGTGCCATGGTGGGGTGGGGCGGCGCTCATCATCGCTCACCCAGTAGGCGGGGCAATCATCTCAAACCTCCTCTTTTCCTTCCTCCCCGAGGCCCACAATGCGCATTCTCCGGAGGGGAAAATCGCGAGGGCCCTGGATCTAACCGGCTCCGCAGAACAATGGCTACATGTAGGTTGGGTCGTGGCTTGGGGTGTACTGCCTTGGGTGGTGGTTGGTTTTGCCGCGTTGCTAGCGGCGAGGCGACGGACCGAGCGACCCACGAGGGGGAGCTAAGGCGGCGAAGTTCGCAGAATCTTCCTTCTACGAGGGTGGGTGAATAGAGCCTTGCGGTAGGTGCGCCCTTCTTGTCCGCGTGGCATCATGACGGGACAGGCGAAGGGAAGATGGTGCCCATGTCGATGTATCTGTTCCCCGTGATGGTAACGGCGTTGCTGGTGATGCTGACGGTGGTCATCGTCGTGTTCAAGGTCAAGCTCTCCACCCGAACTCTACAGGCGAACGTCGGAGAGTCTACCTTCCCCGAACTTCGCTGCATAAGGGCGAGAAGGGCCGGAAGGTCGATGGGTAGCTTTATCACCCCAGCCCTATTAGCGCATCATCAATCAATTATCTCACCACACGGCCCTCCAAGCACACAAGTATAGGGCTGACCGCTGAAACCGTCCCAAATGTCACCACCAGCGACCGACTCTAGCTCTCGATCCGAAACCGCTTCGCCCTCATGGCCTGCCATCGAGGCGCTTGGAAGCACCAGGTAGATAGTGTCTTGGGTCTCCTCCACGGCCTCCACCCTCACCCCCTCGGGCAACCGCCTCCCCAACTCCTGCTCCACGGTCCCCTTCGGGTCCTCCACGAGCCTCCGCCGGAAAGACTCGTCCTGAAGGCTCTTCTCTATCAGCCTGCGCTCTACCTCCGCCCTGCCCGACCCTTCGCTCATGCGTGCCTCCCCTTTCGTTCTCGGCCCATCGTGCCCGGGTGTTCGCCGGGTCCTGGTTCTACGAAGCCGACATGGTAGCAAGCGCGAGGTAGCAGGTGCCTCTGCCAGGTGGCTACTTCTTAGAACTACGTAAAGCCGACCTCCACGGGACGCTGTGAGTTAGACGAGGCGGCGTTATCTGTGGGCTAACTACTCTATGTGGGGCATGGGGATGACGGTGAGGTTTCCGGGCTGGGTGGTAGATCAGACGAGGATGAGGGCGACCATGGCGGCCACGAGCGTGCATAGTATGTTCGTAAGTTCATTGCCGGCGCGGGGTAATAGGTTCCCGATCAGGCTGTCAGCAATCGTGCCCAGGAACGCTGCTGTCGCTACGAGAAGGGCCGGA
>DASUPX010000175.1:0-7684 GCA_036280905.1 Rubrobacter sp.
GCACCACGACCACGTGTAGCCGGTGCGGCGCCGACCTCGGGGGCTTCGTCCACGACCTCAGGGAGCGCGAAGGCCGTCTGCCGGACGCCCTCACCCACCCCTGGTTCTACGACGCCGAAGAGCGGGCACAACAACACGAGCACGATGAGGCCGCCCATCTCGAAGGCTCGCGCTGGCGTTACAACGATATTACGGCGGCCCCCAACGAGGAGTAAGCGGAAGGAGAAGGACCCCCTCATGCGAGCAGAACAGACCGTCGAGGAAATGGACGAGGAGGTCCTCTCGAGGCAGGCGAGGGCCCTGGCCAAGCGAACCGGAGAACCGCTCCTCAAGACGCTTGCGGCCGTGCTTGAGACCCCTGCCGGTAGGCAGCTCGAAGAGAGGTGAGGTACGGTCCTCACCGACACGAGCAGACACGGTACTGGCAGGCAAATCTCCTGTTCGAGCGCGTGAGTGAGCAGGCCGGACATCCCGTACATCCTGCAAAGGAGGAGTAAGGTCGTATAGAGGGAAGGTTTCTGCGACTACGCGACTCTAATCACTCTAGTGCGTGGAAGATTCATTCCGCGAAGTTCGCGTACACAGCGTTCTGAGAAGTTGCCCAAAGATGCGCCATGCGGCCAGTACCCGTCTCCTGCTACTGTGGCCACGTTTTCGAGTCCCAAGGGGACGGACGGGTCCCGGTTTGGGGAGTAAAGGAGGTAGCGCTCTGATGAGGCGGATCGCTTCGTTGTTACGGATGAGACGTACTATGGTGCTGACGGCTTCGATGGCCTTGGCGGTCCTGTTGGGCTGCGGGGTAGCCCTGGCCGCCACCGTCAACTGCGAGGGAGGGACCTGCGTCGGGACGCGATCGAACGATACCCTGTTTGGGATCCCCAGGGTGGATGAGAAGTTCGGTCTGGGCAAGGGGGACCTGATGTACGGCTACGAGAGCGCCGACAGGATGAGCGGAGGCGCGGGCGGGGACCTGATCCAGGCCGTAGACGACCAGAAGGACCAGATACACTGTGCCGGGGGGCGCGACGAGGTCTACTTCGACAGGGACCTCGACGAGCTGCGCCGCTGCGAGGCTCTCCACCGCAGGTAGGGGTTCTTGTATAACGCTGCCCTGGTAAGGCACCGGGGCTCAAGGGTGCACCGGTCCCTTCTCTTTGCCTGGTCTCACACCTGTCCGCCTCGTCCGATGGGTCGAGGAAGGCCCGACAGACGGGCGCAGCCTGCATCTCTGATGGCACCTGACCTGGCGAGGGGGCCTTATCGGAGGCCGAATACCGTACTCCCCTTTACCGCGCAAGCCGTACACCGAGATGATCGTTTCTATGGGCCACTCCCTCCGCCGTTCGGTAGCCTGGCCGCCTCCTCGTTCCCCTTGATGCGGATCTACGTGGAGGCCCGTTAAGCTTTGCGCCCCCGCCTCACGACGGGTTTGCCCCTATCGCGGCGCCGGAGCGCCAGCGTGTGACAAAGCGTGAGGCTAGTTACCGAGTACTACGATGCGCATCGCCCAAATGGGCTATCTTTGTCGTTACTTGGCGTTGCTAGAGAGTGGCGAGCTTCCGGAGACAGGGGGCTCGTGCCAACGAGGCAAACCTTACGGAACGGTCACGGCTGCTTGGACCTGAAGCCACGAGGGTAAAGTAGGCTAGTGGGAAGCATCCGATTAGCAGGAGGTAGGTAGCGTGCCGGCATACATCGTCGAATACGGATTGAGGAATCCCGACGAGAGCCACCCACGCCTCTCCACGGCCATAAAGGAGAGGTACCGTTACTGGCGCATCCTGGAGTTCACCTGGATCGTGGAGTCCTCCGAGTCGGCTTCGCACGTCTACGACTACCTCGAGCCGAACATCGACGAGGCCGACAAGCTCTTCGTATGCCAGTTGGCCGGCGACGCTGCCATGTCGGACACGTTCTCCGACAACGGGGTGGCCTGGCTGGAGGAGATCCTCTAGGGCTCGTCTGGAGACGATCGCTTCTCTCAGGCCACTAGCAGGGACGCTATGAAATCATCCCTGCTGACCAGCCGAGACAGGGCGTCGTCAGAGAGCAGATGTCCCGGCAAGGGGCTGGAGACGACCCAGGTGACGCGCTCGTGCAGGGCGAATAGCAGGGAGATCAACTCTCCCCCGGAGAAGCCTCTGGCGTACCATCCCTCATCGGAATCCCGGTCCGCGATAAACCTCCTGGCGGCTTCCCTGGCGCAGAAGACCGGCAGCACCCTCTCGCCGCAACGGAAGAACGTGTGGGGGACCTCGCGGCCCGTGACCTCACGCCTGACGATGAGATAGTGAACCAGCGCCATGCGCCCTGTAGGCGGTGAGTCGGATGATCCTCCTACCGCTCCATCATCGTCGGTCAACTGCTTGTGTTCCCCGCCGATGGGGATGCTCCGTACGCAGGAACTCGTCCTGCCAAGCCCTGTACTCCCTGTCCCAGGGGTGCGTGTCCCCGTGACGCGGGCTATGGGAAGCGGTGAGCTCGCGTACCAGTGCGCCGTGGTCGACACCGCACCCGCACACCGTCTCGGAAACGGTCAGGATCGCCATCTCGCCGCAGTCGCAACCGACGACCACGCATTCGGGATACCAGACGTAGGCCTGCCCGTATGGCATGACGTGCGTCTCGTAGTGGCCCTCGGCGTGCTCGATTACCGTCGCCATCCAGCTACCCCTTTCCCAGGCTTGTCCCACCGATAGCTGACATGATACTATTGTAGCTAGAAACTATAGCCCTGTCGCTGGAAGAGTGTCAACAGCCAGCCGCGTCCCTTAACGGAAAGTTAACGGTGGCCGGTATCCGCGGCCACCGGGAGCTGGCGTGGTCCGTCTCTGCCGGGGCCGAGGGGTTCTAGCGGTCCCGGTCTTCGAGAGCTCTCTGGAGTTGTGAGATCTGGAGCGAGAGATCCTCGAGCTTCCTGTTCATCTCTGCGGCGTCTGTGCCCGGTCCTGGTGTCGAGTCCTGGGCTGTACCGTACAGGAAACGTTGGGCGAGGGCGCCGGTGAGCAGGGCCACGAACCCGATACCCGCGGTCATGACCACGGTGGCGACGATGCGCCCGAGGGCCGTGGTGGGGTATATATCCCCGTAGGCCACGGTGGTCACGGTCTCTGCCGCCCACCAGAGCCCGTCCCAGATGCTCAGGTCCTGGTCGCGTTCCACGGCGACGAAGATCGCCCCGCCGCCGACCACGATGGTGAAGACCACCAGGGCGGCGTAGCGCAACCCCTCGAGCGAGAAGATGCTCCGCAGGCGGTTTGCCACCACCACCAGCCAGACCAGCCTGACGATCGGCAGGAGCCGTGCCAGCTTAAGCGTCGCCGGCAGAAAGGGCGGGGTCAGAACCACGATCAGGACATCGATGGGGTGCTGGATCAGCCAGCGTTTGCGGTCGGGGACCAGGGCGAGCATGATGACCAGGTTGGCCGCGAAGACGGCCCAGATGGCCCAGTCGAGTACCAGGGCCAGGATTTCCCAGCCCTGACCGAGGTTGGACTCCTGTACGACGATGGTCGGGATGGCCAGCAGCGCAGCCACGATCATCGGCGTTTGCAGCCGCCGCGCCATACGCTCGGCGCGGGCCGCGGCCGGGTTATCCCTGGATGCGTCGTCCCGCGTAGCAGCCCCTTGTCCACCTGTCGACATATCCCAACCCCTCCCGTTCGTCCCGAGTTCTCTGGTGCGGCCCGGGGGACGGCTGCCCGCCGAGCTTCGGTGCCAGCAACAAGATACCGGAGAGCGGTCGGGCGTACCTACCCTTGCCTGGCACCGGAACTGGGAGGGCCGGGAAGCAGGTGGAGCGAAACGTGCTCTGGCTGCATAGTCTCCCTGACCGCGGATACCAGCTCGGCGCTCAGGGCCTCCAGGTCAGTCTCGTCGCGCAGCCTCGCCGAGAACGCTTCCAGGGTCTTCCTGGCGTCGTACTTGCGCCTGAAGAAGCGCCGGTCGATGAAAGACTGGATGCGGCGACGCAAAGGGTTGAACAGGGCGGCTATCGCCAGCGTGGAGATCACCACCGCGAGCTGGGATTCTTGCTGTAGGCCGGTGAGCGTCCGGAAGATGGCCTGAGCCGTCGTCACACCGCCGAAGTACACCAGGAGGAGCAGGAGCGTGAGCGAGCCGTAGACGAGCGTGCGGTTGATGATTATGTCTATGTCGTAGAGGCGGTACTTCAGGACCGCCACGCCTACGGCTATGGGCAGGCACACCAGGCCGATCAAGCTGGTTGCGAACGAGATTTCGTCGAGCCATCCCACGCCGGCCACGCTCGAGACTATGCCGGTAATCATGGCAGCGCCGAAGAACAGGGCGGTGACGTAGGCGAACCACTCCAGCTGCCGACGCTCCACCCCGCGCGAGCGCTTCAAGCGGACTATCACAGACGCCGCCGCGCCGCCAACGCCGATGGCGAACAGGATCTCGAACACGACGAACACCGGCAGGGTCCAGGGCGCGGCCAGGCCCTCCACCCCGATCGGGTTGTCTATCTCGAAGCGCGGGCCATTGCCCACGACCAGCGTATCCGTTAGTGCCCCCAGGATGGCGACGCCCAGCGCGCCAGATCCCCCGAGCACGGCGACCGGGAGCCAGCGGCGGGAGAGCAGGCGTCCGTCGGGGAAAAGCATGGGCAGGTAGATCAGAGCCAGAGAGAGCATCACGAACCAGTACCAGTTCCCAGCCCACGCGCCGAACACGGCGAGGGTGTCTGGCCTACCGCGGTGGACCATGACGTAGAGGGCGTAGGCCGTGCCGGAGTTAAAGACCGGCACCATCAGGCCGATGGAGGCCATGATCCAACCGATGGCGTTGTAGGGACGTCTGATCACCAGCAGCGCTCCGACCGCCGCGAAGGTGGAAAATCCCAGATCCAGCGCAAAGCCCTCCACCTGGTCGATTAGCGATGAATCTCCCTGGGGAGTAGCACTGTAGGTGAGGATGTAATAGGCGAGGTCGCTAACGAGGTAGAGCGGGACTATCAACCATCCCGCGATGCGCACGACAGCGGGTAGCCGATGCCGTTCCGGCCCGCCGATGGTCTTTTCCTGATCCTTTGTCGTCTCCGTCACGACACCAGCTTACGGGGGGACCGTCTGCCAGACGTTACGGCAACCGTTACGACAGAGGTTTCGTAGTCCCGGGCGGTTACTGAAGGGCGACCCCCAGGTACCCGAGGGCCCTGTCGTAATGGTCAACCAGGTCACTCTCCGGGCTACCCTCAGGCGCCCTGCGCCATGCGTCTAGCTCGGAGGGGTCGATGTCGCGCGCGAAATGTACCCGGTGAAGTACGTTCCAGAGATGGGGGTGACGTTCCTTCATGCCCTCCATGGCGGCGTGTAGCTCGTGGTCGCCCTCGGGCTCGGAGAGCCTCCTTTTCGCTTCCTGCCTGGCCGCGTGATCGCCTGCGCTCACGTTCCCTTCTCCCTTCGTCGGGTGGCCCATGATACCAAGCGCAAAAGCCCCTACGCACCTAAGAATCGGGACTCCCAGGGACGACGGCAGCCATGTGGACGTGTACCCCGACAATTCCTTCAACGTGCTCGACACGCCGGACGACCCCGGGGACAGGACCCGCCTGGAATCCGCTTCCGCGGAAATGATGGGGAGGTGGGACCGTGAGGTCAGGACTCCGTCAAGACTCCGCCAGGACGATCAACCTGTCGTGGCCGGAAAACGTGATCAGCCTGGATTTCTCGGGGTTCAGGTAGACGCCGTAGGACGCGGCCGGGTTTGCAGTCTCTTCTGCGAGCCGGTAGCCCACGGCCGTCTCGCCCCTCCGTCGGGCTGCCTCCACCACGGTGTAGAAGTTCAGGGGCACGCCGGGTTTCACGTAGTCTGTGGCGGGTCTCAGGTAGAGTTCCGAGCCCTCGGCGGAGATCAGCCCCTCGAACACCGTCGAGAGGTCTCGATTCTCGGAGACCTGGCACATCATGAGGCTCGCCAGGTGGTCGCTCACGATAAAGTCATCGGCTCCGGTCACCTCGGCGAGCTCACGGTTTCTAACATCAAGCATCTCGCTGACGATAGAGAACCGGCCCCCGCCTCGCTCGGAGATCTCGCGCAGGTGAAGGAGCGTGACCAGCGTCTTCGCGTCGGCGGCGTTGGCGTCTGACCCATCTGCATCTCCGAGCACCACGACGTGGTCGTATTCGGCGACACCCAGCCCGTCGAGAACGTGGCGCTCCGTGACGTCGCCAGCGCGGTAAGAGAGCCTCTGGTTCTCCAGTACTCCGAGGGCGGACGGCGGACAGGCAACGTCAGAGGTCACCACGGTGACCTCCGAGCCGGGACGTACATAGTGGTCCAGCTCGGAGACTATCTTCGGCGCGCGGTTGTTCCAGCCGAGGATCAGGGTGCGCTCGGGCGCAGGTTCGTATGGCGGGGTCTCGCGGATCGCGCCGGCATCGATCTCCGGCGCTGGTCCTTCGGAGAGCCTTACCGTGCTGTCGTCCTCGGCGATCAGGATGATCTCGTCGCCCACGGAGACCTCCGTCTCCGACGGGGGGTTGAGTAGGGTACGGCCCTCCCTGGTGCGTAGCCCGATCACGGCGCACGCCTCGTAGGAGACGAGAACCTCGCCGAAGGTCAGGCCAACGAGGCGGGGCTCGTGGTCGAAGTAGACCTCATCCCCGCCGAAGTTCAGAAGGTCCGTGTACACCACGGAGAGGCCCGACTGGCGGCAGGTCTGGGCCGTGATGCGGGCGATCAGGTCGTCGACGGCGACGAGCCTCAGCTCATCGCGCCCGACCATCCGCGCCACCCCGAGGTTCTCGGGGCGGCCGATCCTCGACACGATGTGGTAGGGCTTCTCGGGCCGGTCCGGGTTGTTGGTTAGCGCCAGCACGGTCTTGATCACCCGCGAGTCGGCCTCTTCGTCCTCGGGAGGAAGCACGATGATAGAACGCGCCTCGTTCGGATTGACGATCGCGATGTCCTCTATGTTGATTGGGTCTCCCGTCCTGCATACGACCCGCGTCCTGCCGGTCTTGCCCACCCTGGCCCGGATCTGATCCTCCATCTCGACCTTGTCTTCCTCGGCCAGGATGGCGATGCACGACCGCCTCCGGCTCTCGTTGGCCTTCGCCAACTCGGCCACCACGGGAAAAACCTCGGGCGACCAGCCGTAAATGACCGTGTGCCCGCGCTCCACCACGAACGACCGGCCCTTGCGCAGGTCGGCCAGTTTCTGGTCGATGCCGGAGAAGATCACGCCGATGAGCGTGCTGAAGACCAGGATGCCGCCGGCTGTGACGGTCAGCATGGTGAGCAGGTAGGACCAGCCACCCGTATCGCCGCCGACGTTGCCGGGGTCTATGGTGTGCATGAGGCCGAGCCAGAGCGTCTGTAAGAAGCCGGGCCGTACGCCCTGGGTCGCAGGCGCGATGTCGGTCAGGTAGACGAAGAGCGTGCTCGCCAGGATCAGGGCCAGCAGGATCAGGGCTAGCCAGCCTACCAGGGCGCTCGTGCCCCTGGAGATGGTGTTGTCGAACCGGTATCGTAACCGGTCGGCGAGCGTGACCTTCCGCGAACCCCTGTGCACAGAACCCCCGGGTAGACGTCGGAGCGAGATTATATCGCCGTTCTGATGTCCGACGTTGCGGGGGCCACGCAATGTATGAACGAGCTGATGTATTTCGTTATGCCCGGGACAAAAGATAGTCCATTTGGAGGATGCGCCATCCGACGG
>DASUPX010000176.1:0-3569 GCA_036280905.1 Rubrobacter sp.
CCTGGCCAGCCTGTTCGGCGACTCGAAGAGCACGAACGTGGTCTCCTCGCGCTGGATGCGTTCGAGCGTCTCCGTCCTGATACGGCCCTTGCGTGGAAGGAAACCGAGGAACACGAAGGAGTCAGTGGGCAACCCCGAAACGGCGAGCGCGGTGGTAAGGGAGGAAGGGCCAGGCAGAACCTCAACCGTGACGCCGGCCTCGATGCAGGCGCGGACGAGCCTGTAGCCGGGGTCGGAGACGAGCGGGGTACCGGCGTCGGTGACTAGTGCGATGTTCTCGGTCCTGGCCCGTTTGGCGAGCTCGGGGGCGAGGCGTTCCTCGTTGTGCTCGTGGTAGGCGAAGAGGTTCTGTTTTATCTCGTAGTGGGCGAGGAGACGGCCGGTGCGTCTGGTGTCCTCGCAGGCTACGAGGTCGGCCTCGCGCAGATGCCTGAGGGCACGCAGGGTTATGTCCTCCAGGTTGCCTATTGGGGTGGGGATCACGCTGAGGGGCATGCTTCAGGTTCCCAGCAAGTACTCCCCAGAGGAGGCGTCCCTGGCCAGGGCGGCGGCTCCGAGGACGCCGGATTTGGGACCGAGCGTGGCGACCTGAACCTCGGCTAGGTCCCGTGAAGGGGGCCTTGCGCGGTCCATTATCTCCCGGCGGGCAGCTTTCAGGATCAGTTCTCCCGCCTCCATCGCGCCGCCCCCTACGGCGACGACCTCGGGGTTGAAGATGTTGACGAAAGAAGCGAGCCCAATGCCGAGCCACCTTCCGGTCTCTTCGAGCACCGAGAGCGCGACCGCGTCCCCCTCGCGCGCCAGGCGCGTAACGTCTTCGCCCAGGATCTGACGCCTCGTGGCCAGGCTGCCGAGGGCCGATCCGGGGTTTTCGATGGCCCGCTCGCGGCCCCGGCGCGCTATGGCCGTGCCGGAAGCCAGGGCTTCCAGGCAGCCGTAGTTGCCGCAGGCACAGCGGGGTCCCCCCTCCTGGATCGTGACGTGGCCGAGCTCACCGCCCGAGCCCTGCGCGCCACGCATCAGCACACCGTGGGTTATGACGCCGCCGCCTATCCCGGTCCCCAGCGTGACGAAGACCAGGTGGTCGGCCTCGCTGCCCACCCCGAAGCGAAACTCGCCCCACGCCGCCGCGTTTCCGTCGTTCTCTATCGTGAGGGGCAGCCCGATCCTGGGCTCGAGCTCGTCCTTCAGGGGTACTCCCTCGATGGCGCCCAGGTTGGGGGAGAATATGACCTTGTTCTCGCTCCCGAGGATCAGGCCGGGCACGGCGAGGCAGACCCCTCCGGCTTCGTAACCTTCCCCGACCTCCCTGACGGCCCTCGCTATGTTCTCGATCAGGGTCTCCAACGACTGTGGCGTCGGATAGCGAACCTCGTCCAGGATCCTCCCATGGGGGGTTACCACCGCGGCGGCGATCTTGGTCCCCCCTACGTCTACACCGATGGCGTTCAACTGCCCGTCCTCCAGTCCACTATCTCAAGCTCCGCGCGCCCAGAGTAACGGCTGCGGGAGATCGTGTATACCGCGTCGAACGCGGTGGTGGGCAGCTCACCGGGATCGCACGCCATCTTCGCCTTCACGCCGTCGAGGTCGACCAGGTTCATGCCCTCCCAGATCTTGCGCGAACCACCGATACGCAGACCCTCCGTAACGAAGACGGGGCGGTAGTTGCCGCTGCCGAACGGCGCGAGCCTCTCGTGCCACTCGAGCAGCCCGTTGGAGACCTTCGACAGGGGTATCTCCGCGTCGATCTCGATCGCTGGCACGAAGATCTCCGGGTTCTCCTCGGCCTGGGCTCTTACGGCCTCGTTGACGCCGGCGACGAAGGCGTCGAACCGCCCGGGCTTGACGGAGAGGCCGGCCGCCTTTCGGTGTCCCCCCCACTCCCCCATCAGGTGCCTCACCGAGTAGAGGGCACCGTACAGGTCGACCTCCGTCTCCCCGGCCCGGGCCGAGCCGCCGTAGGAGTCGTCGGCCCGGCGTGTCAGTATCGCGGCCGGCCTCCCTGTGGCGCCGGCGACGCGGCCGGCGATCAGGCCAGCGATCCCCCCCGTCTCCTCCGAGACGACGACCTTGAAGTCCTGGTCCGGGTCGACCTCCTCCATCGCCCGCTCGACGGCGAATCTGGTCCGCCGCTGCCGCTCGGAGTTGAGCTGGTTGAGCTCGGAGGCGATCCTGAAGGCCTCCCTGCGGTCCTGGGTCAGGAGCAGATCGAGGGCCGGCCTGGGGTTCTTGATCCTGCCGATGGAGTTGAGGCGTGGCCCGAGCTTCCACCCGAGGTCGCTCTCGTCGAGGTCACCCCTCACGCCGGCGACCTTGACGAGCGCCGCGATGCCGGGGCGCGCCCCGCCCGCGGCGAGCCCCCTGTTTATGTGCTTGAGTCCCATGCGCGCGAGCGCCCTGTTGTCACCCACTAGCGGCGCGATGTCCACCACCGTCCCGACCGAGACGAGGTCGAGCAAACGCCCCAACAGCTTGCGGCCCTCGGCGTCGCCGAGCTCGCGCACCACCGCCCACGCGAACTTCCAGGCGACCCCGACCCCGGCCAGCGGGTCTTCCGGGTCCCAGAGCTTGGGATCCAGCACGGCAACCGCCGTGTCCGGCGGGTTCTCGGGAGGGATGTGATGGTCTGTAACGATGACCTCCATCCCAAGCTCGCCCGCCAGCGCCACCTCGGCCCTGTTGGAGATGCCGCAGTCGGCGGTGATGAGAAGATCCACGCCCTCTGCGAAGAGGTTCCGAACGTATGGCTCGAGGAGCCCGTAACCCGTCTGACGGGTCGGCAAGCCAACTGTAATATTCTGCGTGTAGTGGGAGAGGGCCAGAAACAAAACGGCCGCCGACGTGATGCCGTCGGTGTCGTAGTCGCCGAAGACCCCGATCCTCTCCCCGTCCCTGATGGCCCTAGCCACCCGCCGTGCCGCGACGCCCCACGCGTCACCGTCCGGCGTGCTTATCGCAGAGAGTGAGGGCGACAGGAAGTCCTCGGCCCCCTCAGGCGTGACGCCGCGGTTGGCGAGCACGCGGGCACAGAGCGGGTCTAGCCCCGCCGCCCGCGAGAGTTCCGAGACCACACTCGAATCCGGCTCGAGGAGCCGCCACCGCGCCAATAAGCCTCCCAAGAGCGGAAACCCTACAACAAGAGTGTCGTCATTATACAAACTAAGTGTTAGCTCAAGTTAAGGCTTCAGGTTCAGGGATGTCCGTTCTCCTATGAGCCACGTACGGCTCTTCTGGGCGTTGTGGCTGCCGACTCTGGGCGTATTCCGACGGTGGCCACCATCGCGACTAGGCCCCACAGGCTTCAGCTAATAGACCTGATACTTTTACCTCCACCAGGTTCGCTCTTTCCGCAGGCTGCTTCAAGACCGGCTCGGAGAAGCATTGGTCATTTCCCTGTATTTCTATGCACCATCACGATATCTAGTGATGTCTACAACCCTTCACCCGCTGCTGAAATGGTCTCAGCCGCTCAGCAAGACTGGTGCTATGCGGGATCCTGGATGCGAACTCTAGAGAATTTATCCTCCACGCATTAGGGTGAATAAGGGCATAAAGAAGGGGCGGGT
>DASUPX010000177.1:0-4221 GCA_036280905.1 Rubrobacter sp.
GGTAAGCGGCGTAACGGACGAAATGGAACGGGTTAGTATGCTCTATGAGATGCTGTCATAGACCCCTTTTTCGGATTGGAAATCGCGTAGGCGGTGTCAAGCCGTCTCGAGGGTTCGAATCCCTCCCTCTCCGCTTTTCCCAGGATTTGCAGGAAAAACGCAGCAGGGGTATGAAGAGAGTAAATGGGCTCCGGCACAACGCCGGAGCCCATTTACTGCAACCCGTAAGCCGAAAGCCTGGTCCGTCGTGTCTGCCAGGCTGTCTTTCATGCCGGGCAGCATGTGGTCAAAGCTTAGCGTAGACCGTCAGAAGGTCTACGACATCGTCAACGGCAAGCGTGGAGTCTCTGCAGAGATGGCTTTGAGGCTCGCGCGTTGGTCGGGCATGCGTCCTGGCTTCTGGCTCGGACTTCAGGAGCAATACGACCTGGCAATCGTCCAGATGGAAGATGGGGGGCGGATCGAGAAAGAAGTACTGCCCCTCGTGAACCCTTCCATCACACGTAAGATGCAAGGCCCGCGCTGAAGATCGCGGCCGCAACCGTAAGAGCTTCCGGCAAGAAATCCCAGCAGACCAGAACTGCGGCTGACCAGTACCCGAGCGGGCCTGCACAGGCCTCGTTCGCGGACTGCATACGCCGGGATCAGCCCAAGAGTTCGTGAACGAGTCGGATGGCTATGGCACCTTCGCCGACCGCCGAAGCCACACGTTTGACCGAGCGGTGCCTGGCGTCTCCGGCGGCGAAGACGCCGGGCATGCTCGTCTCCAGCAGCATCGGCGAACGCTCCGGGGACCGTCGGGATCGCGGAAGGTTGGCGCTCAGCACTTGCTGACCGGTGAGCAGGAACCCACGCTCGTCTCGCAGAACATCTGCGGGAAGCCACCCGGTGCGCGGCTCTGCCCCGATAAGGACGAACAGGGCTGCGGCGCTAACGGTCTCCGACCGTCCAAGGGCGTCGTCTTCTAGGACCACCCGCTCCAACCGCCCTTCGCCTCCGCCCCCTACGACCCGTGTATTCAGGCAGACTTCCACGTTGTTCGTGGCGTCGATCCCCCTGATCAGGTAGTCGGACATGCCGGCCGCCAGCGAACCGCCGCGCACGACGAGCGTCACCCTCGAAGCGTACCTGGACAGGTGGAGCGCCGCCTGCCCGGCGGAGTTGGCCCCGCCAACCACGTACACCTCCCGGCCTTCCAGGGCTCGCGCTTCGCTCGATGCGGCCCCGTAGAAGACGCCAGCCCCGATCAGGTCATCGAGTTCCGGAATGTCCAGACGCCTGTAGGAGGCTCCCGTGGCCACGATGACCGCGCGGCCTGCCACCTCGGTGCCATCCGAGAGGGTCACAACCAGCTCCTCCCCTTCGCTGCGCAAGGCCGTGGCCTGCCGCAGGAGGCGGAAGCTCGCGCCGAACAGGGTGGCCTGCTGGAAGGCCTGGTAGGTCAATTGCTGGCCGCTGACCCCGCGGGCGAACCCCAGGTAGTTGCGGATCAGCGAGCTTGCGCCGGCCTGGCCGCCTATGGCTTCCCCCTCGACGATCACGGTCGAGAGGCCCTCCGAAGCGGCATACACGCCGGCGGACAGGCCCGCCGGCCCTCCACCAACCACGACCACGTCGACAGTCTGCCGGGACGGGTGCACGTCGGCGGGCACGAAGGCATCGGCTACCTCGCTGTCGGCCGGGTCTACGAGAACCCGCCCGCCGGGCAGCACGATGACGGGAAGCCGCCCCTCGCTGCGGCCGGTCTTTTCAAGAATCCCCCGACCCTCGTCGGTGTCGACCGCGTGGAACGCGTGGGGCACCCCGTAGCGTTCGAGCAGGGTCCTGATCTCGTGCGATCGGCGCAAACGCCCTTCGCCGACCACGCTGACCAGGGCGTTCGCCTCGGAGTGGTAGGGCCTCACCCACTCCTCCAGGAGCTCGGTCACGACGCGGTGAAACCGCTCGTTCGGCGGCACTCCAGGCTTGAACTCGAAGTAGTCGATCAGCCCGAGCGCCATCGCCTGCGGGAGCAGGTCTCGGGTTTCCCCGTCCATCGGGTCGAGCAGGAGCAGGCGCTTGGCGAGCGGGAAGGAGTCGCGAACGTGGACGAGGAAGTCCACGCTGGTCATCCCTGACTTTCGCAGGCCCGCGAGCACCAGGGCGAGGTCCTGCCCGGCAGCCTCGAAACGCCGCAACCGCTCGAGCCCGGCCTGGGCCGAGCCTTCGCACACGACAAGGTAGTCGGCCTCGTAGCGCTTGCGAAGTTCGCGCTCGACCAGCTCGAATTCCTCGCGCCCATCGTCCACGGCCAGGATAACCGGGCAAACCTTCGGTTCCGGCATGCTGTTCATCGGGACACCCCGCTTGCGGCGTAGAAAGGGAATCTCCTGACGCAGAAGGTCACGTCCACCCGGTTCCGATTATGGCATCGAGGATGGACTCGTGGTCGTAGCTAGTGGAGTTGCCCATGATCACCACCCCCAATGATTCCTCGGGGTAAACGCGCATCACGTTCCAGAAGCCGGCTCCGCCACCAAGATGCTCGACAAAGGCGGGACCTTTGTCGCTGGCCTCGCGCGAGCGGAACCAGCCCAGCCCGAAGTCTCGCTTGCCTCCTCTGGGTATGAGCCTCTGCATCTCGGCCACCGATTCCTCCGAAACGAGCCGCGTGCCGTCGACCTCCCCACCGTTCAGGTGGAGTAGCAGGAACCGGGCGACCTCCTCTACGCTCCCGATCAGCCCGCCGTAAGCTGGTCCCTTGACGTAGAAGGGAACGAACGAAACGTACCTCCCGTGTCTGGCGCCAACTATGCCTCTGGGCAACGCGGCCTTGAAGAGGGGAGTCAGGGGTCTCCACAAGCGCTGGTAGCCGGTGGCCACCGTATTCCCCGCGTCGTGCGGGTAGGCGAACCCTGTGCGGCCCAACCCTAGCGGAGAGAGAATCTCCTGGCACACGTAATGCTCGTAGTCTATGCCGGAGACTTCGGAGACAACCTCCCCCAGCACCAGGTAGCCCAGGTTCGAATACCTGGCGGTCTCGCCGGGTACGAACCTGAGCCTGCGATGCCTGCCGAGTAGGCGCTCGACGAAGGCTCGCCGGTCGGGGACGGGGCCCGCGGCCGGATAAACCCACCTGATAGGTACGGGGTTGGCGAGTCCGGAGCTATGGTTAAGGAGGTGCCGAACGCTCACTGGAGTCGGCTGGGAGACGACCTTGAAGGCTGGGTAGTACTCGTCGGCAGGGGCATCCAGGTCGAGCCCTCCCTCCTCGGCGAGCCGCATCACCGCTGTGGCTGTAGCAATCTTGGTCATCGAAAACCACAGGTAACTCGTCTGGGCGGCAGCCGGGGTCGAAGTGGCGAGGTCTGAAAACCCGAAGCCCCTCGCCCAGACGACGCGGCCGCTCTTCGCCACGGCGACCGACAAGCCCGGCACGTCTCCCGAGCGCGTTCTCTCTTCGGCGAGCGCCTCAACCGATGCAGTGCTTGCAGGGTAGTCCGCACCTTGCCGGTTGCTCGTCAACGCGCTCGCCTCCGTCAGATGTCGGCCGCCATCTCGCACGCGCGTCGTACGCGCGTGCCTCGGTAGCGTAGCGGATATACGCGCGGCTCGCCCTGTACGCCGCCGGCAGCGCCGAAGGCCACCTGCACAGAGGAGCCAGGTCGAAGCTACAGTGAGGTTCTTGGGAACACACCTGAGGGATCTCGACAACGTTTGGTACTAACCCTCTAGAGCGCACACCCGCTTGTTTTCACGCACCACCGCGACGTGTGGTGGTAGGCACTAGAGTCGAGTCGCAGATCGCTCCAACGAAGCTCCGCGCCCCCCGCCTCTACATGATACGAATCGCACCGAAGTAGCTAACCTCTCGACGCAAGGGGCCGTGGTCAGCGTCGCTCCGTGGCTCGGACCGCAGACCGTCCTCGAGGGACGGCCCCCGGCCCTCATGGAAGCTGGCACGGAAGGTCGTTGCGCCGCTTCGCTGTTCGACGCGCGGGAGCGAGACGTGCACCGCTTTTGGGATCACGTCCGAAAGGTCCCAGAGCTCGAGCGCGCTCTCGTGCGAGACCACCCCGCCAGCGTTTGGGGAACGGCTCAGAGAACTCCTCCGACTCGCCTGTAGCGCTCGTAGATCACGCGTGAGTCGAACGTCCTGGTCTCGATCAGGTCCAGTCGAACGTCTTCGGTGACGGGCGGCAGGAACGGCGTGCCGCCACCGACGACGACCGGATAGCGGAA
>DASUPX010000178.1:0-4600 GCA_036280905.1 Rubrobacter sp.
GTGGTCTCTTCGAAGATGGACGCCGCGAGGCAGGGTAGTTGGGCCGAGGAGGCGCAGAAGAGCCGTGGCCAGGAAAAGAAGAACACCGCGGCCGACGACAAGCCGGACGCCTTCGTGAAAACCCAGGCGAGAAGGTACGCCCGGTTGATCGAGCTCGCCCAACGGGCCTACGACGCGCACGAAGGGCCGAAGGTGCTCGTCCGCTACGAAGACCTGAGGGCGGAGCCCCTGCAGACCATGCGCCACATCTACGGGAGGCTCGGGATCCCGGCCGAGGAGCATGAACTGGCCAGGGTGGTGGAGAAGCACTCCTGGGAGAACATCCCCGACAGGAAGAAGGGCGCCGGCAAGTTCTACCGGAAGGGAAGCCCGGGCGGGTGGGCGGAAGACCTGACCCCCGAGCAGGTCGAGACGGTGGAGGTCATCACTGCCCCGCTCCTGGAGCGGTACTACGCTGCAGACTAACGCGAAGTGCAGGGGTCAAGACCTCCGTACGATGCGCGGCCAGCTATCTACTGTTGCTGACAGCTAATAGCTGATGGCTAATAGCTGATGGCTGACAGCTAATAACGTAGACTCTCGGTCGGACAAGCACGAAGGAGGATCTCTCATGACCAACCTGCCGCAGCAGGGCCAGAAACTGCCCGACCTGGACCTCACGGCCGAGGACGGCGGGCATCTCGGGACGGCGGAGCTGAAGGGACAGAAGACCGTCCTGTACTTCTATCCCAAAGACGATACCCCGGGCTGTACCAAAGAGGCCTGCGCTTTCCGTGACCGCATGAGCGACTACGAGGAGGCGGGCATCAAGGTCTACGGCGTCTCCCTCGATTCCCCCGAATCCCACCGCGAGTTCAGGGCCAAGTACAACCTCAACTTTCCGCTTCTCACCGACGAGGACGGCCGGGCCTCCGAGGCCCTGGGGGTGCTGCGCGAGAACCGGAGTTCGGCCAACCGCGTTACCTTCCTGCTCGACCCGGAAACCACGATCTCCAGGGTCTACCCCGAGGTCTCCCCAGAGACCCACGCCGACGAGATCCTCAAGGACGCCGCTACCCTGTAGCGGGAACCTTCCTGACAGCGGCGGTGTAATGGTTTTGAAAGCTGTCAGCTTCTAGCCATCAGCTTTCAGCATTTTTGTTCTTGCTGAAGGCTGATAGCTGACGGCTACAAAGAACCGCGTCGAGGAGGTCAGGCCGCCGCCTTGGAGGAAGCGAAGCTCGCCGAGCTGGCCCGTTCGGGTGACACAGCCGCCTACGAACGGCTGGTGCGAATGCACCAGGCGGTGGCCTTCCGCGCCGCCTACCTCGTAACTGGCGACGGCCCGGAGGCTGAGGACGCCACCCAGGAGGCCTTCATCAAGGCCTACCGTGCACTAGGCCGGTTCAGGCCGGGCGCACCGTTCCGGCCCTGGCTGCTCGCCATCGTCACCAACGAGGCCAGAAACCGCCGGAGGTCGGCTGGACGCCGCGCGAAGCTGAGCCTTCAGGTGGCTGCGGAGGGCCAGGCCCTCCCCCCACCCGCCTCACCCGAAGCGGCCTTGGTGGCGGCGGAGCGACGGGAGGAACTGCTGACCAGCGTCGGCGAGCTGAGCGAGGGAGAGCGGTTGGTGATCTCCTACCGCTACTTTCTCGGGCTCTCCGAGGAGGAGACGGCAACCACGCTGGGCTGCGCCAGGGGCACGGTCAAATCGAGGGCCTCGCGCGCCATAGCGAGGCTGCGCAAAGCGATGACGAGGGAGGAAGATGCCTGACGACGGGCGATTCTCCGACGAAGAGCTGGAACAGCGCCTGAGGGACCTCGGCGCCAGGATGGAGTACCCGCCGACACCAGACGTGGCAGGCACCGTACGCCGCGAGCTGGACGAGGAAGCCAGATCCACCCGTCCCCGCCGATCCCTGGGTTGGCCACCCTTCCTCACCCCGAGGTGGACGGCGGCCGCGGCCGCGCTCCTCGTGATCTGCGCGTTCGCCCTCTCCCCCACCCTGCGCTCCACCCTCTCTAGCCCCTTCACCACAGGCTTTCAGGCCGGACCGGAGGCCGGATCGGCGGCAAAACCAGAGGGCAACGCATCGGGGGACCGTTACAAGCAAGAGGAGGCCGCAGGGGCACCCGCCGCAGACCAGGGAGAGGCGGCCAGAGCCTGCTCCCCCCCCTTTATCGAGGCCGTACCAGCAAGCGCCGCGGCCGGGGAGAAGTTTCGACTCCGCAGCCAGGGCCTCTCCCCCGGCTGCGACGAGAACACGCCCTCACGCGAAGTCGGAATCCTCTTCCAGCAAAACAACAAGACCTGGAGTCTCACAACCCTCACCGCCGACAGCGACGCGGCCTTCGAAGCCCGCTTACGCGTCCCCGCCGGCGCCGAACCAGGTCCCGCAAAAGTGCAGGCAGTCTTCCCTTCCGGCAAACGCGCGGAAGAGCGTCTCACGGTGCTCCCGTAACCCCCAGAACCGTCGTTCCCACAACAAAAAGCTGACAGCTGAGAGCTACAAGCTCAAAGCCTCTACCCCGCGAGCAGGCGGGTGAGGCGCAGGTGCACGCCCTCGTCTTCGTCGGTTACGTAGTAGGAGCGGCCCTCGGGGGTAACGGCTATACCTTCGACGCGGGGCAGGTCTGGGAACTCGCGCACGAACTCCGTTTCGAGGTGGCCTGAGTGGGCATCCGGGGGAAGGATGCAGCGGAAATGGGTGGCCACGGTCTCCCTGCCACCCGGGTAGTCCTGGACGAGGACGCTATCTTTGTCGCGGCTGTCCACGTTGCCGGTAACGAGGTGTAGCTCCTCGCCGTCTTCCGTCTCCAGGAGGGCGAGGTCTCGGACGCCGGCCACCTCGCCGTTCCCGCCGACGGCCTCCGCGGTCCAGAAGCCGGCGACCTCGGGGAGGTCTTCCCCCCCGTCGAAGAGACGCTCGATGCCGCGGAGCTCGATCAGGATGGGGAGGCCCTGCGCGGTTGTTGGGAAACGGAGGCCCAGGAGAAGATCTCCGTTCTCGCGGAAGGCGGCGCCTTCTATGTTGATCGGGTAGTCGTCCTCGCGCACGAGGCCGGCCCAACTCTTCCGCTTCTCCTCGCCGCGTTCGATGGTGGCCGCGATGAGCGCCCGGTGGGCCTGTTCGCCAAGGGGGATAAGATCCAGGCCACTCTCCCGAAGCGCGTCGTTGATGAGGCGGTGCAAAGCGAAGCTTCGGCGGGAGACCTCAAGGGGCATGGCGGGGTCCTCGGCGACGCGCCCCACGTCGGCCTCGCGGAAGCGGGCGACGAAGCCGCGCTTGGGTTGCAAGGGGCCTGACTTGCTCCCGAAATGGGAGCCGAGGATGTAGACGTAGCCCGTTTCCTTGTGGAGCGTTATCGCCTCGGCGTCCTCGGTCTTGCCAACGTCGCCCTCGACGCTGGCGTGCAGCCGCTCTATCTCCCAGCCCTCGCCCTCGGGGGAACCGCGGCGGTGGCCGATGGCCGCCACGCAGTCCTCGATCTTCCCCTCGTCAAGCACCGCCCAGAACCCGAGGTCCCAGCCGTGCTCCCCGAGCACCCCACCGTCCGCCATGGTCAACAGCCCCGATGCCTCGTTCGGGTGAAGGTTGAGTTCCATCAGAAATAGCTCGTCTTGCGCGGCCACGCTGTTCCTCCTCTTCCCGGACACGCCCATATACTACGCGTCCATCACCCGAAAGTTCCGGTATGCGCGCCATCAGTATTCGGCGAGCTGATCGCCGGCTTCGACGCAGAGCTCGCCGTAGGCCAGGGTGACGATCTCGTGCGGGTAGTGGTTCTGTAGATCAGCCCGGGGCGAACGCCGTCGTGCTCGCGTACGGGCGCAGGCGAGGGGGCAACGCGGTTACGGGGTCGTTTCGCCGGACCCGTTGGTCAGGGCGGAGTCGACCTCGCGTACCCCCGATACGCCGCGCAACTTCTCGACGAGCGAGACCACCTCTTCCTCCCTGCCGCCCTTTCCCAGGACGAGCTCCGCGTCGTCTTCCTCCTCGCCGTCGCTCGGGCGCAAGACTATGCGCTCCAGGGGTAACTCCGTAGCCTCGACCTCGCTCTTGAGGTCGGCCAGCGACACGTCCCTCCCGAGCACCAGCCTGACGCGTCTGGCCTCCTTGCGGTTCGGGAAAATCTTCTGTTTGACCGGCCTGGCCAGGACCAGCAGGACGAGCGCTAGCAGGGTCGCGGAGACGGCCGCCAGGAACATTCCGCCGCCCACGGCCAGGCCGACCGCCGCCACCGCCCAGATGCTGGCCGCGGTGGTGAGGCCCTTCACTATCTCCCTGCGGAAGATGATCGTGCCAGCCCCGATGAAGCCGATGCCGCTAGCTACCTGCGCGGCAACGCGGGAAGGGTCAAGCACGACGTGGCGCTCGTTTAGGATATCCGAGAACCCGAAGATCGATACAACCATGAACAGGGCCGAACCAAGCGACACCAGGGCGTGGGTCCTCATCCCCGCTGCCCACTCCAACCGCTCGCGCTCGAGCCCCACCAACGCTCCCAGAACCCCAGCCACCACCAGACGCAAGATCAACTCGCCATTGGATATCATCTCGACCTCACCTCCCCAAGAGACCTCCGCAGACCACGTTCTATCTTTCTACACCAGAACGAT
>DASUPX010000179.1:0-15497 GCA_036280905.1 Rubrobacter sp.
GGCCCTGCGTGCCCCCAGGAAACCCCTTCGGTTCCCGGGTTTCGCGGACCGCGTGCGGTTGCGCAAGATGCACGATGTGTTCTAAAGGCTACGCGCCCCGCCAGCGAAAAGTGAGCTTGGGATCCATCGTGCGAGATCGCATCGCCGGATTTCAGTTTCGCCGCCGGTTGTGAGAAAATACGCACGCGTCGGAACCGCCGGGTTCCGGTCGAGAACGGGTGATCGAAGAGAAAAGTTCTGGCCTGCCGAGGGCGTCGGGCGCATCGGACCAAAAGCAAGGAGGTCCCCGCGCCAACGGGCTGGCGGTGTCTCGGCGATCGCTCGGTGGGTGCGGCCCCAGATAGGGGTGGCGCAGGAGGGAGGTGTTCATCGTGCAGGCCTCGGGCGAGCCAAGCGGCGGTTCCCCCATGATCGTCCTCAAACCGAAGTTGAGGGCGCCGGTCCCGCGCCCCGATCAGCTGGTACGACGTGAACTGCTCGAACTGCTCCACGACGCCCTGGAGTGCAGGGTTAGCGTCGTAAGCGCCCCCACCGGCTACGGCAAGACCACGCTTTTGGCCCACTGGCGTCGGGTAGAAGAAGCCGACCATCCCTTCGCGTGGGTTTCCCTAGATGAGCAAGACGAAGATCCGATCCGGCTTTGGAGACACGTGGTGGAGGCGTTGCGGCGGGTTGTGCCGGAAGAGGATTTCGGGGCCGACGTTCTCGTGGGGATGGGCGCCGTGAGGCGGGGATTCGTAGAAACGACGCTTCCCACCCTCATAAACGAGCTCGCGGAGTTGCCCCATCGGATCGTGCTGGTGCTCGACGACTACCAGCACGTGAGCGCCGGAGACGCCAACGGGTCGGTGGCATACTTCCTGGAGCACCTCCCTGATAACGTCCACCTCGTCGTCTCCGGTCGTTCCGACCCGCCGCTGCCGTTGGGGAGGCTCAGGGCCAGGGGAGAATTGAACGAAATCCGCACCAGACAGCTCGCCTTCACAGAGGAGGAAATAGCCTGCCTGCTGAACGAGAGGATGGGCGTGGGCATCGAGCCTGACGACATCTCCGTGCTCTTCGAGCGCACTGAGGGGTGGCCCGCGGGCATCTACCTAGCCTCCCTCTCTTTGCGGGACAAGGAGGACAAGCACGCCTTCATCAAGTCGTTCGGGGGCTCCAACCGCTACATCGTCGGCCTCCTGGGGGAGGAGGTCCTCGCCGGTCTCGACGAGGAAGTCAGGCGTTTCCTGCTGGAGACCTCGGTGCTGAGGAGGATGACGGGCCCGCTGTGCGACGCGGTGACGGGCAGGGGAGGCTCCGCCAGCCTGCTGCGCGGGCTCGCCAATTCCAATCTTTTCGTGGTCGCTCTAGACGAGCAGGACGAATGGTACCGCTACCACCACCTCTTCTCCGAGCTCTTGCTCTACGAGCTCAGGAGCGCCGAACCCGACCTGGTACCCGCCCTTCGCGGGAGAGCGAGCGATTGGCTCGAAGGCGAGGGCTACGTCGAGGGCGCGATCCGGCAGGCGAGCGAGGCCGGTGACTACAAGCATGTGGGGCTCCTGATCGCGCGTCACTGGTACGGCTACGCGTTCTCCGGCCAGACGGCAACCGTCGAGCGGTGGCTCGCCTCGCTGCCCGAGGGGGCGATCGTCCGAGACGCGGCGCTCTGCCTGGTCAGGGCCTGGCTCTGCGCGCTCGGCGGCCGGCCGGAGGAGAGCGCCAGATTCTTGGCGCTCGCGGAGGGCGTCTCCCACGAGGGCCCGCTCCCGGACGGAACCGCCTCGGTCGAATCGGGCGCGGCCGTCCTGCGGGCCACCTTCGGGTTCGGCGGCGTCACGAGCGCGGTGGAGGACGCCCAACGCGCCGCACGGCTCGAGCCCGAACGCTCGCCGTGGGCCGCGTTCGTTCGCTTCGCTCTGGGAACCGGTCTCTACCTCTCCGGGGAGACGTCGCTGGCCCGAAAGCCGCTCGAAGGGGCCCTAGAACTGACGGCGATGAGAAATCAGCCCTTGTTGGAGATAGCCTTCCAATCCTGGCTGTCGCTGGTCGCCGCGGACGAGGGCCGTTCGGAGGAGGCCGAGTCGCGCGCGAGGGCCGCGAGCGCGCTCGTGGACAGGTTCCGGTTGCAGGCAGTACCCCAGGCCAACCTGGCATCCATCGCGCTGGGCCATGCGCTCGCCGAACGGGGTAAACCGGGGGAGGCCAGGGAGGAGTTGGAGAGGGCTTATTCCGCGCGACGAAGGATGCCTGGCTTGAGCCCCTGGCCCATGCTCGTCCTGCTGCTGACGCTGGCCGGGGTACGGGCCGCGCGCGGCGACCGGGCCGGGGGCAGACGGGCGCTCGCCGAGGCGCGGGAGATCCTGGAGCACAATCCCGACTCCGGAGTGTTCCCCGAACTCGTGGAGCGCCAGGAACGCAAGCTCCGCACGCGCAGGCCGCGGGAGGGGCAGCTCGACGTCGAGCTCACGGAGCGCGAGCTCGAGGTGCTCCGCTTGCTAGATGGGGAGCTCACCACCCGGCAGATGGCCGAGAGACTATACGTCGCCCCGAGCACGGTGAGGACCCAGGTGAAGTCGATCTACCGCAAGCTGGGCGTCTCCTCGCGCGAGCAAGCAGTGGATGAGGCACGCAACAGGGGACTTATCTAGATCGATTCGCGGTCTGGAGGTGCCTCGCCGGGGGATGCTCCGCGGCCCACGCGCGAAGAAGCCGTGCGTATTCGCACATGGCGGCGGTGGCGGCACGGTTGCGCTGCCGGCACCAATTGCTGCTCTGGCATGCGTGACAATAGCGCATCCCCTAGGGGAAACATCCCTGTGGGTGATGACTCACGTGCCTACCTTGCACTACGCTCGGCGGCGTAAAAGAGACGAAAGAGCACCAACAGGAGTTGCGGTAGGCGGTGATTCACTGGCGCGAAAGGACGCTCTACCGGGTAGTCGTTCGAAGCGAGCTGATCGAGGTGTACGCCGTGGCTTTCGAAGGGATGGAGATGGAGACGAAAGACGGGGTTACGATCCTCACGGGTGAGATCGTCGACCAGCCGCAACTGTTTGGCATACTCGATCGCTTGAACGGTCTGGGGCTGGAGCTGCTGAGTGTTGAGGCCCTGCCGGACAGCGCCCGCTCGATCGCTCGGAAAGAACGGGTCCCAAATGGACCGAAAACATGAGCCTGGCCGTCCTTCCTCTCGCCATTACCCTTGAACCCGGGACCCCAGATCATGTCGGCGATCATCTTCCTCACCACTCCCAAGGCGCTCGTGGCCGACGGCTGGTTGTCGAAGGTGGACTCGACGAACCTGAACTTCAGCAGCCTGGCCACCAACTGGGAGATAGACCTGGTGGTGGAGGACACCGAATTCGCCTCCCAGATGGAAGAGCTCTTCGAGAACGACATCTCCAACAACAGGGAGATCCGCCTGGAGGGCTCTGGGAGACGAGCGAGGGCGCGACCACAAGGCCGGGTGGATACCCGAGACACCGGTGCGCGCTCCGGCGTGGTGGGCAGCGGCACGGGCTCTGGGGCCGCGCTTTCCAGGGTTGGCTCGACCGTTTTCAAGAAGGGCACAGCCCCCTTGCAGACCCACGAGCACGCCATGGCCGCGGCGGTGAGCCGGGCCCTTCTCGGGGCGTCGCTGCTGGGCGCGCGTTTCCCGCGTCTGATCGCCTGGCCCGTTACGGCGGTGGGCGCCTTCCTCGGGGGTTGGCATGGTGCGCGCGATCCTATCCACGCTCTCAGACGGCAAGCCTGACGTTCCGAGTCCGAGGCAATCGAGAGGAGGACGGACGATATGGAAAAGAACGAGGCTCTAAAACTAGCCATCGAGGAAGCGTTCGTGGTCCCTCCGACCGAGGCGTCGTTGCGGTTGCAGGTTACCGACCTGCTCCTGGGCAGCGTGCGCAAGGTTCGGATGGGGCGTATACCCCTGGAGCAAGGCGATGTCATGCCGCGAATCGAAGCGGCGCTGGAAACGTACGGGAGCTTCTTCTACCCACCCGAGCACCGCTGACGAACCGGTCGCCGAACCGCGTGCCGGACAGGACCTCCCTGTTCGACACGTGCAGTATCCCGATGCCATGAAGGAGATGGCATGAAAGTCGAGCAAGACCAGAACCCCCCATCCCGTGCGACCGATGCCGGCTGGCTACAGGAAGCGGGACGAGCGGGGGCGGGCACCCAGAGATACGAGGGCTCCCAGACGGCGTGTACCGGTGCCCGGCCTGCAGCTCGGAGATCCATCCCGTCTCGCCGCCGCGATCGGGAAGAAGCCGGTGCCCGTAGCCGCGCCCGGGGCGCGAGACAAAGACAAGCCATCAGAAGGAGGACGTACATTGTCCCAGCACCGAGAAACCCTAAGGGAGATCCTGCCCATCCCGGATCGGCCTCACACGGGCCTTGTCACCTACGACGCGAAGGACCCGGAGACCCGCTTCCCGCCGATCGAGCCGCTCAGGCCGCCGGAGGATGCGCCGAACGTGCTGGTCGTCCTGCTCGACGACGCGGGCTTTGGCGCCGCAAGCGCCTTCGGTGGGCCGTGCGAGACGCCGAACTTCGAGCGGCTCGCCAGCGGCGGCCTCCGCTACAACCGATTCCACAACACGTCCCTGTGCGCTCCAACAAGGGCGGCGCTTTTGACCGGCCGCAACCACCATTCGGTCGGCATGGGCGCCATCACGGAGCTCGCCACATCGGCGCCGGGCAACAACTCGCTGCGGCCGAACACGAAGGCGCCGCTACCCGAGACGTTGCGGCTGAACGGCTACGGGACCGCGCAGTTTGGCAAGTGCCACGAGGTGCCGGTATTCCAGAACAGCCCGGTCGGTCCGTTCGACATGTGGCCGACCGGCTCGGGGTTCGAACACTTCTACGGGTTCATCGGCGGCGAGGACAGCCAGTGGTATCCCTCGCTCTACGAGGGTACGACACCGGTCGAGCCGCCAAAAACCCCTGAGGAGGGCTACCACCTCACCGAGGACCTTGCTGACAAGGCGATCAACTGGATGCGCACCCAGAAAGCGCTGGCGTCGGACAAACCGTTCTTTATGTACTTCGCGCCAGGTGCGACGCACGCGCCGCACCACGTACCTAAAGAGTGGATCGAGAAGTACAAGGGCCACTTCGCCCACGGCTGGGACGCGCAGCGCGAGATCACCTTCGCCAGGCAAAAAGAGCTTGGCGTCATCCCGCAGGACGCGGGGCTGACCGAGCGGCACGAGGAGATCCCCGCCTGGGACGAGATGCCGGAGGAACTCAAGCCCGTCCTCGAGCGCCAGATGGAGACCTACGCTGCGTTCCTCTCGCACACCGATCATCACGTGGGGAGGTTGCTCGACTCGCTCGAGGAGCTCGGGATCATGGACGAGACCCTCATCTACGTGATCATCGGCGACAACGGGGCTTCTGCCGAGGGCACGCTCAAGGGGACGTTCAACGAGTTCATCCCGCTCAACGGCATGGGCGAAGCCCTCGAGACGAACGAGTTCCTGATCGAGCGCATCGACGAGTGGGGCGGGACGGAAGCGTACAACCACTACGCGGTGGGCTGGGCCTGGGCGATGGACACGCCTTTCCAGTGGACGAAGCAGGTCGCCTCGCACTGGGGTGGCACGCGGACCGGAACGATCGTCCACTGGCCCGGGGGCATCGAGGCCAGCGGCGAGGTGCGCTCGCAGTTCTGCCACGTCATCGACTTCGCCCCGACGGTGCTCGAGGCGGCCGGCATCCCCGAGCCGACAATGGTCAACGGCATCATACAGAGCCCCTACGAGGGCACGAGCATGCTCTACAGCTTCGACGCCCCCGAGGCGCCCGAGCGTCACGACCTTCAGTACTTCGAGATGTTCGGCAACCGCGGCATCTATTTCAAGGGCTGGAGCGCGGTGACCAAGCACCGCACGCCGTGGGTGATCGGTGAGGCGAAGCTGCCCGCCTTCGATGACGACATCTGGGAGCTCTACGACGGCAGCAAGGATTACAGCCAGGCCCACGACCTCTCCGGCGAGATGCCCGACAAACTGCACGAGCTGCAGCGACTGTGGCTGATCGAGGCGACCAGGTACAACGTCATCCCGCTCGACGACCGCGCCGCGGAGCGGCTCGACCCCACGCTAGCCGGGCGGCCACAAATCGTCAAGGGCGATACCCAAATATTCTTCCCCGGCATGCGGCGAATCTCGGAGGCGAGCGTTCTGAACCTCAAGAACAGGTCGTTCTCGGTGACGGCGGAGATCGTCGTGCCCGATGGGCCGCTCGGCGGCGTGATCGTCGCGCAGGGCCAGAAGATGGGTGGCTGGAGCTTCTACACGAAGGAAGGCAAAACGAAGTTCGTCTACAACGCGTTTGGCGTCCGGCTTTTTACCACCGAAGCCGACGAGCCTGTTCCCTCCGGTCAGCATCAGGTACGAGCCGCATTCGTCTACGATGGCGGCGGACTGGCCAAGGGCGGCGATGTGGTGCTCTACTACGATGGCCAGAAAGTCGGCGGGGGGCGCGTCGGGTTGACCCAGCCGTTTATCTTCTCCGCCACCGAGGGTCTCGACGTCGGCAGCGAGACGGGCACGACGGTCACCCCCGACTACAGCGTCGACGCCAGCGAGTTCACCGGCGAGATCAAGTGGGTCGAGCTAAAGGTGGGCGACGACGACCACGGCAACATGGTCGACCCGGAGGACCTCATCCACGTGCTGATGTCGCGACAGTAGGAGACGACTTTTTCGAGAGATCCTCGCCCTTTAGGTTTTGCTAGACCATCCCACCGTGGCGTGGAAAAGTTCTACCCCCTGATCGTCTTCTTAGGCGTGACGTTCGGGACCATGGGCATTCCGTTCCCAAGCGCGGCCATACTCCTGGCCCCCGGCATCCTTGTCCAGCAAGGCCACATGGGTCTCGGGGGCGCCTTGGTCTTCGGCGTGCTCGGGGCCATTGTCGGCAACCAGATCGGCTACTGGGTGGGCTACCGGGCGAGCAGGCCGTTCGTCTTGAAATGGGGGCGGTACGTGAAGCTCACCCCCGAACGCCTGGAACGGGTCGAAAGTCTTTTCGCGCACCAGGGCGGCAAGGCCGTCTTCACGGCACGCTTTCTCTCGGTCCCGCGCGTCCTGAAAGCGGTGGTGGCGGGCATGAGCCGCATGCGCTGGGGCACGTTCGCCTTCTACAACGCCCTGAGCGGACCGGCGTGGGCCACCACGGTAGTGTTGGCAGGATACCTGTTCGGCCAGGGTTGGGTCAAGGCGCAGCCTTTGTCACGACTGTCTCCCCTCCTGGTCGTCCTACTGCTCGGGGTGGCGTCGATCTCCTACCTCGCCTAAAGATGGGTGACCTCCCAGGGGAGTCGGTAGGCTTTCGCGAGCCATCACGGGGAGCGCGAAGCGTTAGGCCCAAGGGCCGCCAGGACGGGACCCGGGAGCGTGCCACATCCCGATACATAGGGCGTACCCTCCGCCGGAGGCGGGTACCCAGTCGTCCGACGCTTCAGAACCCGCCCTATCAGACGGGAACGGTCCGTCGACCTCACGCACCAACGCCCGAAGGCGGTCATTTTGCGGTAGGTGCGCCGCGAGAAGGCACCGCCTCCGTCGTTGGCTTACACTGCCTTAATCTGCGCAGAGATAGGAGACGATAGCGAGTGCGGGGAGGAACACTATCCAGTTTCAGGCAAGGACCGACGGGCTTAGGCTACTTAGGACCATAAACGAAACCCAAACCCTCGGCGAAGAGGGAGCTAAGGCCGATCCTACCAGGGCGGCGCACGAAGCGGGCCTGGAGGTAGGATCCGAGCGCTATCGAGGCGCTATGGCCTACCTCATCGAGGAGGCGGCTCTGCTGGGAGACGAGCACACTGCCATAGACGACGAGGGCGAGCAGCACGCCCACGGCTACGCCTCCTACTTCTTCACCCGACGGGCGCTGAAGCTACTAGAGGAGAGCTAGCCTCCGGGGATGTATCGACCCAACCTCATAGGAGGTGTCGTCCGCGAACATCGCATGTACGGTGTTCCGAGAAGTTCGTCGCCACTATCGTTTCTCGTAACGGGTGCCGTAACGCCTGGCAGACGTTCGTCCTGTAGAGTGGGGTCATGACAGAAGGGGCAGGAGAACAGGCTCCAAGCAGCGGTGGGATGAACACTACTACTATTGCCGCCTGGGCGCTGTGGGGCGCCGCGCTCGGCTTCGTTCTCCTCGGCTTGCTCTTCGGCATCCTTGCCTTTTCGGCAGCACTTCCGGGCGGGCGGGAGCCGATGTTGATACCGATCATGGTTCAGGGCGGGTTGGTCGTTCTCTACGGGGCCCTGGGTGCGCTGATCGCATCGCGACGTCCGGACAACCCGATCGGCTGGATCTTCTGTGCCATGGCGGCGGCGCTAGGCCTTCTCTCCGCGGCTTACGGCTACGCGGACTATGCTCTGTACGCGACGAACGGGACCTTGCCGGGCGCCGAGCTTACGGCCTGGCTGACGAACTGGCTGTTCATGTTGCCCGTATTTATCGCGCCGAGTTTGTTGTTCCTCCTCTTCCCAGACGGGCACCCGCCGTCGCCGCGGTGGCGTCCGGTCGTCTGGACGGTGGTCGTCGTCGGCGTGGGCGCGATCATCGTCACGGCCTTCGAGCCGGGACGGCTCGACGCGCACCCATACGTAGAAAACCTCCTCGGCCTCGGAGGACCCTTCGGCGACATCGTTCGCGTAGCTAAGGACGTCGCGGATGTCATCGCGATCCCGGTCTTTCTCGTCTGCCTCGCCTCGGTGATCGTACGTCTGCGCCGTTCCGGGGGGCGAGAGCGCCTGCAGGTGAAATGGGTGGCCTACGCGGCGGTCCTCACCGCCATCAGCTTCGCGATCTCTTTCTTGGCAGACCTGCTCCCGAGCAGACAGACCTTGGCGGACGTGTTCTTCTTGGTCGGCGTCGTCGGCTTCACCGCCATACCCGTCGCCGCGGGCACAGCCGTGCTGCGCCATCGGCTCTACGACATAGACCTCTTGATCAATCGTACGCTGGTCTACGGTTCTCTCACCGTGATGCTGGTAGCGGTGTATGCGGGTGGCATCGGCGTGCTTCAGGGCTTCCTCCGCGCCCTCACCGGGCAGGAGTCTCAGCTGGCCATCGTCGTCTCCACCCTGGCTGTTGCCGCCTTGTTCGCCCCCCTGAGGGGTCGCGTACAGTCGTTCATAGACAGGCGTTTCTACCGCAGCAAGTACAACGCTAGAAAGACCCTTGAGACCTTCAACGCCCGTTTGCGAGATGAGACGGATCTCGAGGTCCTGAGCGACGACGTAGTGGGGGTGGTTAGGGAGACGATGCAACCCGAGCATGTCTCGTTGTGGCTACACCCCGACACGGTTCCGCAGCACGAGAGGGCAGGTTAGTAGTCTCCTTATTCACCCAAGCGCGTGGAAGGGTTATTCTCCGAAACTTGTATGCAGAATCGTGCATAGACCGACCGCAGGCGCCGCGAAGAGCGCACCTCAAGGCCGTCACGATCCGGTCCAGTAAGACTTCATGTTGTGGCGGCGCATGGCTATGCGGGAGAGCGAATAGTTCCGCCCTGGGTCCCCAAGCCCGCCTTACGGGCGGAGCTAGCCGGTAGCGTCTGCTGCGGCCCCAGAAATGTCCACCTGGCATATACGCGCCTCCCGCGGCCGTGGGGTAGGCTCGGGTCATGTTGACTACTGGGGCGGGTGACCGAACGTATCCTCTCGCCCTCCGAGATGGGGAGGACTACCGCATGACGAGACGCACGGCTCCGTCCATGGCCATGATCGCGATAGCTTTTTTGCTGGCTAGCACCCTCGCCTTGGCGCTGACGATGGTGGGCTCCGCACACGAGCGCGGCATCTCCCCCTCCCCGGCGGACGCCGCCTCGCGGGTTGGTGTCACGGCCAAGTGCGACGGCAACCCCGAGAAGGTCATCGTAAAGAACAACACGCGCCACCGCATCAAGATCAAGAAGGTCGGATCGATCTACCAGCCCAGCTCCAACGAACCCTTCCGCGTGGACCACACGCTGCGCAGGGGCGCGTCGGTAACCTTCGAGAGCGGCTTCGACGCCAACCACAACGTTCTCACCCGCCAGTACATCTTCAACTCCGACGTAGGCTCCAGGGAGGGCGCGAGGGTGGCCACCTCCATCGGCCGCTACGTGGACCGCTGCTAACCAGGGAGGAGCGGGTGGGGGTAGCGTCGCCTACTCCCGCCCCCTGATGCGGCCTCGCTTCTCCAGGAGCGCCCAATCGACGTGCTGCCTGGAGAGAAAGCTTGCGTGGGCCCACACGAAGGCGGTAGGAGCGATCCCACGGACGCCTGCTACGATTTCTGCACCGGTCCTTCGTGTTCGTCCCTGCGGGGGAGCAGATTGCCCCGCCCGCACGTTGCCACCGTTACGGCGACGCCGCCCGCGATCACCGCGACCAAGAAGGCGGTTTGGCCCCCCGCACTATCGGCGATCAGCCCCGCCGTCCATGCCCCTATCGCCGCCCCTGCGCCCAGCGCAGTGATCGTCCAATTCAACCCTTCGGTAAGCTCCCCCGAAGCGACCAACCGCTGCACGAGGGTGAACCCAGCGATGAGCGTAGGCGCTATCGCCACGCCCGCCAAGATGGCGGCTGGCGCCATTAGCGCGACGCTAGACGCAATTGTGAGCGGGACCGTTCCGCCCCAGAGTACGACCACCGACGCTACGAAGCGCCTGCCCAGCGACCATCGCCAGCTGCGAGTGCCGTAGGCCAAGCCAGCAAAGAGGCTGCCTGCAGCGGCAAGCGCGAGCAGCGGACCGGCCGCGCCGGGAGAGTCTACTTGCTCGGCGAACGCGACCATCGCCACGTCCAAGGTCCCGAAGATAGCTCCCACGGCGACGAAGGTTGCCACCAGCACCCGCAGTCCCTGATTACCTATGGCTGATCCCTCCGGCCGGTCGCGTACGCCGGCGGGTTCCGGTTCGGTGCGGCGTTGGAGCGCCAGCGCAAGCGACCCGACGATAGTGAGCGCGAGGGCGCCGAGCAACCCCGCGCCGGGGGCGACCCCGAGTGCCAAGGCGGTGACAAGTGCTGGTCCCATCACGAAGACGAGCTCGTCGAGGGTAGACTCCAGCGCGAACGCTGGCTCCAGGGCGGGCGAGCCTCCCACCAGGGCCGACCACCGGGCCCGCACCAGCGACCCCACCTGCAGCGCCGCCGCCCCGGACAGGGCCGCTGTCGCCAACAGCACCCACCTTGGTGCCGCGAACTGCGCCGAAATCACGAGGGCGAGCGTACCCGCGGAGTGGACAGCGAGGCACACGAGCAACGTCGTCCGCTGTCCGTAGCGGTCCACCAACCGGCCGAGCCGGGGAGCGGCCACCGCTTCGCCGAGCAGGGCCGCCGCGGCGACGGCTCCGGCCAGCCCGTAAGAACCGGTGAGCTGGGAGACCATCAACACGGCACCCAAGGCCCGCATGGATATGGAAAGTCGTGCCACGAACCCCGCGACGACGAAAGCGCGGGCATGGGGTATGGAGAGCAACGAACGGTAGGTCTTGAGCACGCCCACTACCTTACCGTGTCATGCAATCCATGTCCCGTGAAACACCCGCGTCCGCGATGATGCGCCGTCGAGACCCGCGTGTAAGCTAGACGGTAAGCCTGTTTTCATGGCCTGCGTCGGTCGACGCGGTGTCGGTGGCGACGCCGGCGCCCGTAGACCCGCGGCTGGGTACAACGCAGAAGGGTAGCGAATCGGTGCGGTGAAGACTTCGGGAATTGGTGGCTCTTCCGTCCAGGTCACCGCTACCCTTTCTTGGACTTTCGTCATGAATCAGGAACGATCGCGACCGGTTAGGCCCGTACCATCAAGCCACTAGTCAAGTACGTGTTGGTGGCAAGAGGGGCGGCTAGGCGATGATCGTATTTATGAGCGTTGAAACACAGGCAGAAGTGGACTTCGACCGCGCCCGTCGTCAGGCCTTCTACGGGCGCGTGGCTGCCCGTTTGCGGCGCGAATGCAATCGACTGCTGGCCTTCGATGAGGTTGTGGAGCGGTGCTCGGCGCACAACAGGCGCCGCCTGGGGCTGAGGGACGTCGAGGTCTCGAAGATAGTCGGTAGCGTGGGCCGCACCGCGGCCTTCGATCGCGCCTTCATGCCCACGAATGCGAGCCTGAAGGAGAGGTGGAAGAGGGTGGACCGGGCGTTCCACCATGGGCTAGATCTACCGGCAGTCAGGTTGTACAAGTTGGGCGACTCCTACTTCGTCGAAGACGGTAATCACCGTGTCAGCGTCGCCCGTTACCAGGAAGTGGAGATGATCGAGGCGGACGTAACCGAGGTCTATCCGCTCTACCTTGCACGCTCGGGGTGTGCGGCGTAGGCTGCATGTTAGGCGAAACCGTCGCCCCGAGTTTGTGCCAGCAAGTCCCCGCCAAAGGGCTTGCCAACCTCCATCGGTGGCGGTCAGAACGTTGGTGGCCCTGACCGTCAGGGCCACCAACCAGTGTCTCTCTAGTGCACAGAGCCCTACGGAAGTTCCAAGGAGCTCCCGTAGATGTTTTGGTTCAGACCACCGCCGTTGGCGCAGTTGTCGCCACTGAATGGCGGATCTCTGCGGGCAAGCGGCCCTTCGCCTCTCTCACCGTCGGTGTCGGTGTCCAAGTCGGTGCGGCACTGCAAGACATCGAAGCCGTCCTGCTCATCCTCGCGTGGGTCCGCGCCAGGAACGACGTCACGGTTATCCGCCCAGCTCATGTAGGCGAAGAGAGAACCCTCGGAAGTTTGCGAGTTGGCCAGGGAGATCCAGTTGTAGTCTCCCTGGAAGGGGATCTGGCGATCCCCGAACATCTCGTACTGCGGTTGATGAGCCTGGCTCGATACCTTCGTCGTATCCATCCACGTCTGACCGTCCGTGGAATGCGCGAAGAAAGTGTTCACGATGTTGGTGCCGGACGAGGTGGCCTGCGCGGTGTTTCCGATGGGGCGCTGCACGGAGTAGGCGGGGTCGGTCCGGCTGTCCTGCCAGACGACGGCCACCTCTCCGCTGAAGGCGTCGACGTCGGAGAAGTATTGGTGGCCGCTCGTATTAGGATCTACTGCAGTTGGTGAACTCCAGGTCCTGCCGTCGTTCGTGGTGCTGACGACGTAGACGAGCGACTGCCCCACCCTTCCGGCACCGGCCGAGCTGTAAGTGCTGTCGCTCGGCACGATGCTTCCGGGCCGGATCTCGTTGTAGGTGAGGTAGACCCCTTCGAGCTCGCCGCTCTGGTCGGAGGTGACGCGCGGCTCAAGCGGCACGCGGTGGAATACGAACTCCGACGGAGGGCACAGGTAGTCGCCGTCGCCGCAGTCGCGCTGCCCGCTAGCGGAGGGGAAATACTCGGTGATGTTGCGTATGCGCTGCGGCCTGGTGAAGCTCTCTCCGCCATCCGTTGAGCGGTTGAAGGAGAGCCCGCTGCCACGGTTACCGGTGGAGAAGGTTCGGTAGGTGACGTAAACGTCGCCGTCTTCCTCCACGGCAATGTCGCATCCCTGTACTGAGCCTATCTGTCCCGGATTGGTGAGGGGGATCGGCCGGGAGAAGGTTTGTCCGTGGTTCTCCGAGTGGCTGAAGTAGATCTTGTTCTGCCCGAAGGCGGTAAAACGCGACCAGCAAACGTAGACATTGCCGTCGTTGGGACCGCCAGTCCGATCTACTTCGAGCATCGGCTTGTCCTGGAAGATCCCCTGGAAGTTGCGCGATGGCGTCCCTTTACCCACGACACGGGTGCGCAGGTAGTCGACGGGATAGCCGTTAGGTTGGTTTTGGGCTCCGTAGGAGGCCACGAAGACGTCGCCGTTGACGGCGCCATCCCGGTTGAAGGAGATGCCGCCCACGAAGAGCCTGCCGTCGTTGTCGAAGGCGGCTATCGGGTCCCCGGCGTCGGTATGATCTCCATACAGGGGAGACTGGCGTCCCTCAGTCGAGGTATCCTGAGGATAGCCCGGAACCAGGGAATCGGTCCACGTCTCCCCACCGTCACGGGAGAAACCGAAGCCCTCCCATCCTGCGCCAAGGTCGGTCAGACAGTAGTCGTTCCAGCCAGCCACTACCGTGTTAGAGTCCGTCGGATCAACGACCGAGTACGGCTCGTTGTCCTGCCGGAGGTTGCCCCCGTCGTTTGAGTCTGCATCGTTGTCATCTGTGTCGTTGTCTTCTGCTGAGTTGGAGGCAGCACTGTTGCAGTGCCTGATCCCCGCATCCGTGCCGCCATCATGACGCACGTAAGTGTGGCTGGTGACCCTGTCATCGGTGCCGTCGGAACCGCCAACGTCCGCCACGACGGCCAGAGCCACTCCGCTTGCCATGAGGAGCGCGGCCGCAGCCGAAATCAATAGGTAAACAATGCGTCTCAAGATGCTTCTCCTTTCCCTACTTTTCCTCTTGCAGAGGAATGGAGGAAAAGTCCCCCGATCCTGCTGCTCGATGGAAGACCATAATAGACTGCGCTAGCGTCTTGCGCATCCCTTTGGGGATGGGGCCTCAAGATTTATTTACATCGGCGTGGCCCGTGGCGCCCGCGAGGACCGGAGTCTCCTCGGATTCAGGGGTAGGCGACCGCACATTCGCTTTGCAGAATGATGAATGTAGGGGGCAGACTGTAGTGTCTGTCCCCTCATCCCTTGTCTATGTGACGAGTCGTACGCTCATCGCGCCTTCGGAATCGAGCCTAACCGCGAAGGACGGCGCTGTTGTCGTAATCGGCGTCGGCCGACGCGGAGACAAGGCATGGCCAGAAGCGGCCAATTTGGCGCGATCGTGGCTACTCTGGAGAAGGCACGGCCGGTTCGTTCTCGCCGCGCATCAGGCGTCTCCTGGCCGTCTCCCGTCCACCCATGGCACGGACATGCTCTGTGGCCCTGGCCAGCCCGAAGACGGGCATGTTGGAGTAGATGGCCTCGTAGTTTCCGCGCTCCACGATGAAGGTTTCGTGGAAGATCCCCACGCTACCGTCCGAACCAACCGTCTTGTTGAACCTCTGCCACGCAGGCAGGTGCGGGTCGGACGGACTTCTCGCAAACCTCTCCAGGTCCTCGAACGAGCGCCAGTACTGAAGGAGCGCCACGCCGGGCCAGAAGACGAAGGTCTCTGCTCCGAGAAAACCCTTCTGCGGGTTGGCGTACAGCTCTTTGAGCATGGGGCCCATCGCTCGCGCCGTGGGGACCCACTTGCGGAACTGAAGGGGCCGGTTCACGCGCATCCCGATCATGAAAACGACGAAGGGCTCGTCCGTGCGCGCCGTGTACCTGCCGTTGATCATCTGTGCCATGCCAACCTTCCTTTCGTCCAGACTCGGCGAAGGGGTGCTGATCCCCGACGGCTCACGAGATGCGAGGCTTTCGAGTCTCTCCTCGACCCACCTGCCGGTCTCTCGGTTTCCTGATAAGTCCTATACCCAGAACGAAGACACCCGAGGCCAACAGCAGGGCGCCCACGTAGGCGAGGTAGATCATGGCGTTCGGCTCCGTAGCTTCCGGTGAGAGCACGGAGAGAAAGAACGCCGCAGGCACCAGC